>NZ_JBXXZH010000058.1:0-42131 GCF_059640475.1 Calothrix sp. CBUCES-K 9914 | reverse complement strand
GTAAGATTGAAGTTTTACTAATAGCTGATTTATTGTATCGTTATTCTTTTGTGCTAACTTATCTTGATTGGGTACATTAACCACCAGTAAATTTGGGTCAGTGTCTTGGTCTACCTTATCTTCGTAACTAAGACTTTGATAAAACTCAGTTGTAAACCGTAACCGCATCATTCGGTCGTAAGCTGCGAGTTCCAATGGTTGGAGTAATTTAAGTTCGCGAACTCCCAAAACTAATGCTGTGGTAACTAGCCAACTGATGCCAATAACACTTAAACCACTACGGAGAAATTGTTTCCAAGTGTACTGCTTACTTGCTAAGGACGGATTTGTTAATTCGTGTAAAGCTTGTAGTACTTCCGTTGCAGATTGATAGCGCGTGCGAAAGTCATAACGCACCATTTTATCGATGATATCCGCAAGCTTGTTGCTAACTTTGGCTTCATGGCGCCAAACTATCTCCCCAGTGTTAGGGTCTTCAGGCAGCTTTGAGGGACGTAACCCGGTTAGAGCTTGAATTGCTACTATTCCAAGTGCGTAAATATCGCTATTAAATCTTGGTTTACCAGCAGATTGTTCATTCGGCATGTAACCTTGAGTGCCAATTGCAACACTCATTTCCGATTGACCGGAATTTTCTACAAGCTGAATACGAATTTGTTTAACTGCACCAAAGTCTATTAAAACTAATTTACTATCACTCGCGCGCCGAATTAGGTTACTTGGTTTAACATCGCGATGAATGACTTGATGCGAGTGGACGAATTGTAAAATACCAAGAACGTCTTGCAACAGCAAAATCACTTGAGCTTCATCAAACTTAGTATGACTGTGAATTTCATCTGAGAGCGAAATGCCATCGATAAATTCCTGAACTAGGTAAAATTCCTCGTTTTCCTCAAAATATGCGAGTAGTTGAGGTATTTGCTCGTGCCGACCGAGTTCTTCAAGAATTTCTGCTTCGGTGTTGAATAGGCGCCGCGCCAGTTCCAAAAAATTTAACTCTCTGCTTGCAGGCTGGAGGTGCTTGACAACACACCTAGGGTTGCCAGGACGCCGTGTGTCTTCTGCAACATAAATGCGCCCAAATCCCCCGCCTCCAATAGCTGCGATTATTCGATAGCGTCCGTCTTGTAGACTGTTTAGCATCGCGCGCTCGTTTCAACCACGTTGAGTAGGATATTCAAAGATAAATTCAATACCTCTAATCTCATTTTCGGACTTTTGGTAGCAATAGTACAGTCATGTACACGTTAAATCTTAGTAACATTTGTAGTTTCAATTCGTAGTTATGCTTACCATAATATATACGCTATAGATTTTATCGGATTGTGCTTGTAGTTAATTAAGACTCTTTAAATAAACTAAATGTCAAATTTTGATTTAGTTCTTAGGCTATTGCTGCAACTGACTGTAATTCTGGTCACTTGCAGAGTTGTGACTATATTAGGGCGGCGCTACCTGGGGCAAACCGATGTTGTTTGTGAGATGATTGCTGGTATAATGCTTGGACCATCGCTATTTGGTTTATTGGCACCAGCATTTCAGCAATGGCTGTTTCCCAAGGCACCGCTTATCTTGGCAACAGGGGCAAAAATTCCAAACCCATCAATGTCAATTTTATTTGCCATTAGCCAAATTGGACTTGTGATCTACATGTTTCTGATTGGCTTGGAGTTTAATACCGATTTGATACGGCGGCGCCTCAAAAGCGCTTTTTTTGTCTCTTTTGCAGGAATAGCGGCGCCGTTTTGCCTGGGTGCAGCAGCAACTTTGTTTCTATACGCACGAGGTGATTTGTTTAAGTCTGGTGTTGGAGTCGGTGAAGCTGCGCTGTACTTGGGTGCGTCAATGTCAATAACCGCTTTTCCAATGCTCGCGCGAATGCTATACGAACGTGGTATCGCCAAAACTAGCTTTGGCACTTTAGCACTGGCAGCGGGTTCTATTGATGATGCCACAGCTTGGTGTTTGCTGGCGATTGTGTTAGCTAGTATCAAAGCAAGTGCGGGTATTGCTGCATTTGCGATTGGTGGTGGTATTGGTTATGTACTTGTTACTATATTTATTGGTCGTCCGGTTCTGACTATTTTTTCACGGATGTTAGCGCGTGATGGCATGACGACTCAAATTCTCACGCTTGTTTTAACAGTTTTGATGTTTTGTTCCTGGTTAACCGATGCCGCAGGTATCTATGCAGTATTTGGGGCATTTATTTTAGGAACTGCTATGCCACGGGGAGAATTTGCAAAAGAAATAAGCTCCTCCGTTGAATCTCTAACGACTGGATTTTTGCTACCAATATTCTTTGTTTATTCAGGATTAAACACACAAATTGGACTAGTAAATACTCCTGCTTTATGGGGAGTAACTACAATAATTGTTCTTTTGGCAATTTTAGGTAAAGGAATTGCTTGTATGCTTGCTGCAAAAATTGCTGGTGAGAGTTGGCGGAAAGCTGCAACTATTGGCGCCTTAATGAACGCGCGTGGGTTAATGGAGTTAATAATTCTTAATATTGGTTTAGAGCAAGGAATCATTACTCCAACATTATTTACAATAATGGTAATCATGGCAATTTTGACGACGCTGATGACATCTCCGCTGGTCGCATTTTTACTTCAAGGAACAAGCCACGAAAAAGCATTAGCTTAGGAACTTCCAAAAATTTAATTCTGTATCTCTTGTGGAATAGACACTTGTGGAATGGGCATCCTTGCCCGTTCATGTGTAAGGTGGGCAGGGATGCTCACCCCACAAGATTCCTGAGATATATAAAAATTGTCATGCATTTTAGCTTAACACATTAAAAAAAATAACAAAAAGTAAACTAAATTATTAATATAAAATTAAGCTCAAATTAATCTCGATTTTTTCCAAAACTGATAACTAATTAACTCGACATAAAAATTTATTCATGTTAGAAAGTGGACAAAGGTTAAGAATTATCAGGAAGAATTAAAACACTATGATTGTTACTCAAACGAGTAACTGATAATAGTTGACTTTACGACTGTTTTCCAGAATTATCTAAGAACACCGGATTGAAGAAGGGTGAGGTTCATATGCACGTAGTTGTTCTGGTTTTATTTGAAGTACTAATAGTGATAGGATTATCACGGTTTGTAGGGGTAGCATTCCGGTGGATTAATCAACCGTTAGTAATCGGTGAAATTGTCGCTGGTATTATGCTGGGTCCTTCACTGTTTGGTATGGTTGCTCCTGGGTTAGCGTCTGCTTTATTTCCTCCTGAAACTGTTCCTTTTTTGAATGTGCTGTCACAGGTAGGGTTGATATTTTTCATGTTTTTGATTGGGTTGGAGCTAAACCCTAAATACCTCACAGGCAACTTAGAAATAGCAATTTTGACTTCGCACGTTAGTATATTAGTCCCATTTAGTTTGGGAACGTTCTTAGCGGTAATACTGTACCCTTTAGTATCTACCAGCAGTGTACCATTTACCGCGTTTGCCTTGTTTTTAGGCGCTGCGATGTCAATTACCGCGTTTCCGGTACTAGCGCGTATTATAACCGAGAATAACTTACATCGAACGCGGTTAGGAACGTTGGCATTAACTTGTGCAGCAGTTGATGATGTAACGGCTTGGTGTGTTTTAGCAGTTGCGATAGCTGTGGCACGTAATGGTAGTATCGACCAGAAGGCGGTTTTGACTATCATTGAGAGTTTAGTTTACATCGGGTTTATGTTTACGGTCGGGCGCTGGTTTCTAAAACGTCTTTCCAATCATTATCAGCGCGCGAGACGATTAAATCAGTTGATGATGGCAATGATTTATAGTGGTGTCGTTGCGTCAGCGTTAATCACAGAATACATCGGTATTCACTTAATTTTTGGTGCATTTCTGCTAGGGGCGGTTATGCCCAAAGACGAGGGTTTAGTACGCGAACTTGCCGTTAAAACAGAAGACTTTGTTTTAATATTTTTGCTACCAGTATTCTTCGCTTACAGCGGATTGAAAACACAAATAGGTCTACTCAATAGTCCACAATTGTGGGGATTGTGCTTGCTCGTATTGGCTGTAGCAATTGTCGGAAAGTATGTAGGTACTTATATTGCTGCACGTGTTTGTGGTATCAACAACCGTGAAGCTTCTGCTCTCGGTTGGTTAATGAATACCCGTGGTTTAACTGAGTTAATAGTTCTTAATATTGGATTAGAACTGAAAGTGATTTCGCCATTACTATTTACAATGTTAGTAATTATGGCGTTAGTGACAACGTTTATGACTTCGCCGTTACTAGAATTGACATATCCTAAGCATTTGATTCGTAAAGATATTGTCGAACCTGAGAGTGAGAGCGAAGTTGGAGATACAGCAACAGTTAATATAGAATTACTCGACCCTGCCTACAGAATTTTAGTGCCCGTTGCTAACCCCAGTACTCAAAAGGGATTGTTACATCTAGCAACCGCAATTGCAATTAATCGGCACCAAAACGCAATTGTAAATCCCCTCAGCTTAATCGAACTTCCTGAAGATTATGCATTTGAAAGCACTCCTGCTGAAGCAGAGAAAATGATTAGTCAGCGTCGGCAAGAATTGGAGGAATTAATTTATCGTCTCGAACCAGCAATTCGTTCACAAGTTAAGCCAATAGTTAGAATTACCAACAATGTCGCGCGTGAAACCTCGATAATTGCAGCTATTGAACAAGCAAACTTAATACTACTTGGATGGCACCGTCCAGCCTTCAGTACAAATCGTTTAGGTGGTAGAGTCGGTCAAATACTTAGTACTGCTAACGTTGATGTTGCGGTTTATATAGACAGAGGTAAAGAAGATATAGAACGTTTATTAGTACCGTTTTCTGCTAATATTCACGACGATTTAGCTTTAATCTTAGCACTGAGATTACTCATAAATAAAGACACTTGCACTTTGAAAATACTTCAAGTTGTCACAGATAAACATGTTAAACCAGAACTAAGTTATGAAGTGCAAACAATCATGGAAAAACTGCCATCGGATATACAAGAGCGTATCCACATAGAAACCGTCGAAGCAGTTGAACCAATTCAAGCCGTAGTCGCAGCATCCGCAGGAGTTGATTTGACGATTGCAGGCACAAGTCGTACATGGGGTATTGAACGGCAAACTCTAGGTAGATATACTGACCAACTGGCTATTCATTGCCATTCTTCTCTTTTAATTACCCGTCGTTATAGCCAAGTCACAGCACATCTTGCTTCTGCACTTGCAGATATGCATTCAGAAGTAGCTTTATAGGAAAAGGTTCCATCATCATGCATGAATTTAATATCAAATCTCTAGCCTTTTATGCTGTTGCGATCAGTTCAGTTCTAATTATCTTCAAAGTTGTAACAGCTTATGGAGAAAGCAACCTTAAAGCGTCGAAACCAATAAGCGGCAAATACAATCTTGTACTCGCTGACAAATTATCCAACTGCGAAAAAAACACTTTGGTATTAAATATTCAACAATCAGGAATTTTCCTAAATGCGTCTTTGTTATCAAGTTCGACGAACAAAGAAATATCTACTAACGAAGAAAATAATCTTCTGTTAAATGGCAAACTCAACAATAATTCTCTAAGCTTATCGGGGAAAGTAGATAAAATTAACTTATGTGATGTTGAAGCAACTGCAACCCGTGCTAAAGTAACATCTCATAATCACAGTTTTGCTTTCTTGAAGTTACAAGCTAGCTTAGAGCCTCAAGGAGGGTTTTCTGGGCAAATCACTTTAAATGATTTACCAAAATCCATAAAATTTAATGCTATTCCCCAGAAACCTCAAGAACCATCAAGACAGTCATAACAATAGCGAATCGGTTTCTTTGTGATAGCAAAGGATAGTAAAATGCTAAAAATGCAGAAGACAAGTAAAAGTAAACTATTTTCAAGTTTGCGATTTGGGCGCCTCCGAAAAGTTGGCAATTGGTATCAGCGATTATTATCAATCAGCATAGTAAGCTTGTGTGTAGTGTTTGCGCTTCAAAGTATCAGTATAGCCGTTGTGCCAAATGCTCAACTTCAAAATTGGCGCTTTTCTCCCGAAATTGCACAACTCGAATTTACTCTTTCTGCTGCTTCTGCTCCAAAAGTTTCCTTTCTTTCTCAACCATCACGCTTGGTTGTAGATTTACCTGGTACTAAATTAGGGTTAGTTCCTACCCAACAAAGTTACTATGGCGCCATTCAACGTATTCGCCTTTCCCAATTTAATGCAAGCGATACACGTATTGTCATGGATTTGGCGC
The DNA here is from genome assembly GCF_059640475.1 of Calothrix sp. CBUCES-K 9914. Taxonomy (NCBI): domain Bacteria; kingdom Bacillati; phylum Cyanobacteriota; class Cyanophyceae; order Nostocales; family Calotrichaceae; genus Calothrix; species Calothrix sp. CBUCES-K 9914. The sequence continues at coordinate 35,892 of NZ_JBXXZH010000058.1, read as the reverse complement.
CAGGTACACAAATTAATCCCAACCAAGTATTTCTAGGGCAAACTTCTGCGACTGCTTGGGTACTACGTCCGTTTGTTACTAGCTATGTAAATAATGGAATAAATAACGGAATAAATAATGGGGCGCCGGGAATCTATCCACAACAGCCAAACACACAGTTCAGAGAAATCTATCCACCACAACCAAACATACAACAAGGTATTTACGCACCACAACCAAACATACAACAAGGTATTTACGCACCACAGCCAAATACACAACAAGGTATTTACGCACCACAGCCAAATACACAACAAGGAATTGCTCCATACCAGCAACCCCTACCTACACAACCTGGAACGAACTTGCCTACAGTAAATAATAATAATCCGCAACAACCGTTTGTCAGTGTACCCCCACTAACTACAAATAACCCTTCTATAAGTAATCCTTCACAAATACCTGGCGGTTCAATGCTCCCACCAGCAACCTTTCTAAATCAACCACCAGGAGGAATTATTAGTACTCCACCATTGATTTCACCTAATTTCACAGTTCCAACTTATCCTAGTAACCCAAATAACATAAACAACCCAAGTAACATAAACAACCCAAGTAACATAAACAACCCAAACAACGACAATGGTTCAGGAGTCGTTCCTTGGGGTCAAAGTTTACCAGTTCAAAGATGATTAGATTTTAGATTTTAGATTTTAGATTTTAGATTTTAGATTTTAGATTTTAGATTTTGGATTTTGGATTGAATCTAAAATCTATTCATGTCCCTATACCGGGAAAATCCAAAATTGAAATAATCCAAAACATTTAAAATCTATCCGTTTCTTGGGGTGTCCCAACTGCCCCTGGTTGTGTAAGGAAGAAGTTTTGAGCTGCTTCGTTTTGATAGATACAGCGAATATCAGGTTTTTCATTGTCCAAGTTGCCTGTAAAACCAAAAGTGTTCAAACGGTTTTTACAGTCATTAACTTGTTGAGAAGTTATAAGTTTTCTCTGCTCTAAAATAGCCCAGTTGTTTTGCCGAATAACACATCCGGGACGCATACTCGGTTGAGCAACGTAGACGTTAAATGGGTTGAGCGTTACAAACAACCGTGCGTCCATAACCATTGCGCTAGCTCCATACTGAACGCAAATCTCTGGGTTTGGCGCCTTGGTGTCAATAAATTCGCGCGATGCGACGTTCGAGGGAGTTAATGTAGTTGTCGAACTAAAAGCTATACCAATCCCAATCCCCAGCACAAATACCCCTCCCAAAATAGCAATGGTGGTGAAATTGAAAAGTGGAGATTGAAAAGCAGATGGTTTAGAAGAAGAAGTAGCCTGTCTACCAGGAGGTTTACGTCTCATTGTTACTTTATAGAAGTTTAATGTATTCGGGAGTAAATGGTTCTCCCTTTAGTATCAGTATGACTATTATTTAGCGCATTTGTGCTGAAGAATGTCTGTTTCATTAATTTTGCTCAGTCGTAGCATAGGCGTCCCGCCTGTGCAGTCATATAGTTTTTTACCACTGAGACACAAAGTACACGGAGAGGGGAATGAACCACAAAGCTTTCCCTTGAACGAAGTGAAGGGACACAAAGGGCACAAAGAAAGAGGTCAGAAGAGAGAATAGCCAAGAATTAATCACATAAACTACTACTTACTATTAGCGCCTACACACCAAAACTTTTGACTTAAATTTCCAAACAGTCTGCAGTAGTCAGGCAAGATGCCTAACATACGTTTATATTATGGTCAGGCAGGATGCCTGACCCACATTTATGTTATTAGCTTGCTACAGCCAAGGTTTTTTCCAAAGGTGTCCAACGGAAACTGCGGTCTCCTCCCCTTTCGATAATTACTTTGACTTTTGGTTCCATGCTGGGTAGCGCTGCTAAGTATTCCAACTCTTGGTCAGAGAGAATATGTCCCTCAATGATCCACAGTACTAAACCTTTCGATTTGGGTGGTAACTGTTCTATTTGATACGTCAAAATTGGTGGTAAGTAGTATACAGCACCAACTGCCGCACCCGAAGCATTACTTTTTTTACCAAGGTGTGGAGGTCTCACACCGTGGATACGAGTTAGATATGCAGCTACGTCACCCAAACCGCGCGCGGTGAAGTTAAGGGTAGTGTAACCGTTTGCGCGTATGCGGCGCCGATACCGACCCTCGAAACCTCCCTCTAGGGGTACGTAAACGCCTAGGGCGCCGTATTTCTCTAAATCGCGGATTAATCCTTTACCAGTGGTTATTAGTGCCATAGATTTTTAGTCATATCCCACTTAAATATATCTATTATCAACTCCAAACTGTTAATTTAAGTTAGGCAATAAACTTATAGTCAGCATTAGGTATTAATGATTGGGTGCGGTTGGAGAAGAAAGCCGCAAATCAGTTTCAAAAAAATCTGGCAAAAAAATCTGGACAAAAACTAATCAACAAGGTATCATATTAGATTGTGACCAAAATAAAATAAATTCAGTATATGACTTGTGCCCAAAAGTCATAGAAAAATAAGCGTGAATAAATGACTAAGATATACTATAATGTCTAGGTCACGAATTGCGGATTTGGTTGAAGCTAAAGTGAAGGCGAAAGCTAAGTGGTAGTGTTGGTTTGGAGCATTACGCAACTCTTAGTAAAAGGATACTGGAAGCGAATAGCTGTCTAAGTCCATTTGAAGGCGCCACAGAGAAGAGAGCAGTTGCAGCTTATGCTGTGTCACTGCTGTACTAAAAGCAAAGTTAATTTAGCATTGCTTGAAGCATGACGAAGGTTTACTTTGATAGTGACTCTTCATCATACTGGCGCGACCAGAGGAAGGATTTACCAAGCGTGGGCAAAGTGTTAGTAACTTAGCCCGAAAATCCGAATCAAGAGAATCAGTACAAAAGTACGTATTAAAAAGGAGAACCAGTAACTGTGTCTGTAGGTATTCTCGGCACCAAACTGGGCATGACCCAAATATTTGACGAAGCGGGAATTGCAATTCCTGTAACAGTCATTCAAGCGGGACCATGCACTGTTACACAAGTAAAGACAAAACAGACCGACGGTTACTCTGCCATTCAGGTTGGCTATCGTGAAGTGAGAGCTAAAAGTTTAAACAAACCGAAGTTGGGACATTTGGCTAAGTCAGAAGCCCCTTCGTTGCGTCACTTACGGGAATATCGCATTGAAAATTCCAGCGAGTATTCTTTAGGTCAACAGATTAAGGCAGATATTTTTAGCGCAGGTCAAATTGTAGACGTATGCGGTACTAGTATTGGTCGAGGTTTTGCGGGAAACCAAAAACGCAATAACTTCGGTCGAGGTCCCATGTCACACGGTTCTAAAAACCACCGTGAACCAGGTTCGATTGGTGCGGGTACAACCCCAGGTCGCGTTTTCCCTGGTATGCGGATGGCTGGTCGTCTTGGTGGTAAGCAGATAACTGTTAAAAAGTTAACTGTCATTAGAGTCGATAATGAACGTAATTTGTTGCTAATCAAGGGAGCTATTCCTGGCAAACCTGGAGCTTTAGTAAACGTCGTCCCAGCCAATTTAGTCGGCAGACAAAATTAACTGTCGGTTATTAGTAATTGCTTACAAAGGAAACAGAAATGTTTGAGTGTACAGTCAAAAATTGGCAAGGTGAGCAGGTCGGACAGAAGACGTTCGAGATGAAGGTTGCCAAGGAAAAAACAGCTTCGAGCATCGTGCATCGGGCTTTGGTTCGACAAATGACCAATGCTCGTTCTGGAACGGCTAATACTAAAACCCGTTCGGAAGTACGAGGTGGTGGTCGCAAACCTTGGCGCCAAAAAGGAACCGGTCGCGCGCGTGCTGGTTCGATACGTTCACCGTTGTGGCGTGGTGGTGGTGTCACTTTTGGCCCTAGACCGCGCGAATTCAACTTAGATATGAACCGCAAAGAGCGGAAGTTAGCACTGCGAACAGCATTTGCAAGCCGGATTGACGATTTAATCGTTGTAGAAGAATTCGGTGAGCAAATGTCTCGTCCCAAAACCAAAGAATTGGTGCAGGCAGTAACACGCTGGGGTTCTGAGCCAGAAAACAAAACTTTATTGATTACTTCAGAACGTAACGACAACGTATATTATTCAGCTCGTAACGTTGAAAATCTAAAGTTGTTGGCAGCAAACCAACTCAACGTTTACGATTTGCTAAACGCGGACAAAATTATTGTTACCGCCTCAGCTTTAGAAAAAATTCAGGAGGTTTACAGTGCCTAGGTTTGACACCCGTGACTTACCTGACTTAATACGTCGCCCGATTGTGACTGAGAAAGCGACTATTAATATGGAGCAAAATAAATACACGTTTGAAGTTGCTCCAAAAGCTGACAAACTGCAAATCAGAGCGGCAATCGAAAGCTTATTTGATGTCAAAGTTGTAAAAGTAAATACTGCCAATCCACCGCGTAAAAAGCGCCGTGTTGGTAAGTTTATTGGATATAAGCCCCATTACAAACGCGCGATAGTCACAGTCGCTCCTGGGGATGAAGAGAAAATCAGAAAAGTCTTATTCCCAGAAGTGTAAAGAAGCAAAACTATGGGTACTCGTTCTTTCCGTCCCTACACTCCCAGTACGCGACAAGTCACAATTTCCGACTTCGCAGAAATTACTAAAAAGGATCCTGAAAAGTCTTTAACGGTATACGTACACCGTGCGAAAGGTCGTAACAACCAAGGACGTATTACAAGTCGTCGTCGTGGTGGTGGACACAAGAGACTTTATCGGATTATCGATTTTAAACGCGACAAGCGTAATATTTCGGCAACGGTTACAGCGATTGAGTATGACCCAAATCGTAACGCTCGGATTGCTTTATTGCAATACGAAGACGGCGAGAAGCGTTATATCATTCAGCCTGCTGGTTTAAAAGTTGGAACAAATATAATTGCTGGTCCAACTTCTCCAATTGAAATTGGCAACGCTTTACCTTTAGCAAATATTCCTTTGGGTACAACTGTTCACAATGTCGAGTTGAAAGCTGGTAAAGGTGGACAAATTGTGCGTTCCGCAGGCGCCGCTGCCCAAGTAGTAGCGAAAGAAGGCGATTATGTAACTTTGAAGTTACCTTCAACTGAAGTCCGTATGATACGTCGCGAATGCTACGCAACAATTGGACAAGTAGGTAACGTCGAAGCGCGAAACCTCAGTGCTGGTAAGGCTGGGCGGAATCGTTGGAAGGGTCGTCGTCCAAGCGTTCGTGGTAGTGTAATGAACCCAGTAGACCACCCACACGGTGGTGGTGAAGGTCGGGCGCCAATCGGTCGTTCTGGACCTGTAACACCTTGGGGTAAACCAGCGTTGGGTATGAAAACCCGCAAACGTAAGAACCCAAGTTCTAAATATATTGTACGCCGCCGTCGTAAGACATCGAAACGTGGACGTGGCGGACGCGAATCGTAAAAAGAGTTAAAAGTGCTGAGTGCTGAGTGTAAAGTAAAACATCACTCAGCACTCAGCACTCAGAACTCAGCACTCAGCACTCATTACTCACTACTAAATTTTGTTATGGGTCGTTCTCTAAAAAAAGGTCCTTTTGTTGCAGACCATTTGCTCAAAAAAGTAGATAGACTAAACGCTTCCAATAGAAAAGAAGTTATTAAAACTTGGTCGCGCGCTTCAACAATTTTGCCGCAAATGGTTGGACATACAATTGCTGTACACAACGGTAGACAGCATGTTCCTGTGTTTGTAAGTGACCAAATGGTCGGTCATAAATTAGGAGAGTTTGCTCCTACACGTACCTATCGTGGTCATGCTAAGAGCGATAAGAAAGGTGGAAGATAGAATTTTGGATTTTAGTTATGGCAAATGAAGTTACGAGTCCTGAAGTAAAAGCTGTCGCACGCTATATCCGGATGTCACCTTATAAAGTGCGTCGCGTTCTCGACCAGATACGCGGTCGTTCTTACCGCGATGCTTTGGTAATTCTAGAATTTATGCCTTATCGCTCGTGTGACCCAGTTTTAAAGTTACTGCGAAGTGCCGCAGCTAACGCGGAACACAATAACGGACTTAACCGCGCGGAACTAGTAATTACTCAAGCTTTTGCTGACCAAGGTCCAGTTCTCAAGCGTTTTCAACCTAGAGCGCAAGGTCGAGCATATCAAATTCGCAAACCTACTTGTCATATTACTCTTGCTGTAGCTGCGGGTGCAGTTGCGGAATAAGTAAATGAGCGTTGATTACACAAGTAATTAAACTTCTACAGTAAGAAATTTTTAGAGGAAGTATTTGTGGGACAGAAGATTCATCCAGTAGGTTTTCGCCTAGGGATTACACAAGAACATCAATCTCGTTGGTTTGCCGACCCAAATCGTTATCCAGAGCTTTTACAGGAAGACTATAAGCTTCGTAAGTATATAGACGAAAAGTTGGGTAGATACGCACAAAACAACGCTGGGATTTCTGAAGTTCGGATTGAGCGTAAGGCTGATCAAATCGACCTTGAAGTTCGTACTGCTAGACCTGGTGTTGTTGTTGGTCGTGGTGGTCAAGGTATTGAATCACTACGAACTGGTTTACAACAGCTTTTAGGCAGCAACCGTCAAATTCGTATCAACGTTGTTGAAGTACAGCGAGTTGATGCTAATGCTTACTTGATTGCTGAGTATGTTTCACAGCAGCTCGAACGTCGGGTTTCGTTCCGTCGAGTAGTGCGTCAAGCGATTCAACGCGCGCAACGTGCTGGTGTGCAAGGTATCAAAATTCAAGTTAGTGGTCGTCTCAACGGTGCTGAAATCGCACGTACAGAGGCTTCGCGTGAAGGTAGTGTGCCTTTGCATACCTTGCGTGCTGATATCGATTACGCTTATTGCACTGCGAAAACTATTTACGGAATCCTTGGGATCAAAGTTTGGGTATTTAAGGGAGAAATTATTCCTGGACAGGAAATATCCGAAGCCCCTCCATCAGCGAACCGCGACCGTGGAGACCGTGGAGACCGTGACCAGCAACGTCGTCGAGGTGGTCAACGGCGCCGTCAGCAATTTGAAGACCGTTCAAATGAAGGATAAATCGATTTTGGGTTGGGGATTGTTTGGTACTCAATTATGTTAAGTCCAAGAAGAACTAAGTTCCGCAAACAGCAGCGCGGACGAATGAAAGGATTGGCATCGCGCGGTAGCTCTCTCTCGTTTGGAGATTTTGCGCTTCAGGCACAAGAGCCATGTTGGATAACCAGTCGGCAAATTGAAGCTTCACGTCGAGCCATGACCCGTTATATTCGTCGGGGTGGTCAAATCTGGATACGTATTTTCCCTGACAAACCTGTAACAATGCGTCCGGCAGAAACCCGGATGGGTTCTGGTAAAGGAAACCCAGAATTTTGGGTGGCTGTAGTTAAACCTGGTCGGATTTTGTTTGAAATAGCTGGTGTTAGTGAAGAAATAGCGCGCGAAGCAATGCGTTTGGCTTCTTACAAGCTGCCAATCAAAACAAAGTTTATTTCGCGTTCCCAAATCGAACCAGTTGTTGATGAAGAATCATCAGACGAACCAGTGAGTAGTGAAACGGTTGTCACCGAGGAGTAGGTAATGCCACTTTCCAAAGTTTCGGAAGCAAGAGACTTGAGCGACGACCAACTGTCAGATGAAATACTAGCTGTTAAAAAGCAATTATTTCAGTTGCGGTTGCAAAAAGCCACACGTCAGTTAGAAAAGCCTCATCAGTTTCGTCATGCTCGCCACCGTCTGTCACAGCTATTAACTGTAGAAAACGAGCGTAAACGTGCAGCAGCGAAACAAAGTCAGGAGTAATTATGGCAGTAAAAGAAAGAGTTGGTTTGGTGGTTAGCGACAAAATGCAAAAGACGGTAGTTGTTGCCGTTGAAAACCGCGCTCCCCACCCTAAGTACAAAAAAATTGTTGTGAAGACCAAGCGTTATAAAGCTCACGACGAAGAGAATCAGTGCAAAATCGGCGACCGCGTTCGTATTTCTGAAACTCGACCTTTGAGCAAAACCAAACGCTGGCAAGTCACAGAAATCCTCAAATAAATTGATTAGTCATTCAGGTAAATCGTGATTTCACGGTTTAACAAGCGAAGGAGAGCAAATCGTGATTCAGCAGCAAAGTTATTTAAATGTCGCAGATAACAGCGGCGCCCGGAAATTGATGTGCATCCGCGTACTGGGTGCAGGTAATAGTCGTTACGGTTTTATCGGCGACCGCATTATCGCAGTTGTCAAAGATGCTTCACCCAACATGGCAGTGAAAAAATCTGATGTTGTTGAAGCAGTTATCGTTCGGACTCGTCACACTATCCGTAGAGATAGCGGCATGAGTATTCGTTTTGACGATAACGCCGCAGTAATTATCAATAAAGATGGTAATCCTAGAGGTACTCGCGTTTTTGGACCAGTAGCTCGTGAACTGCGCGATAAAAGCTTTACCAAAATTGTTTCGCTGGCGCCGGAGGTGCTGTAATGGCTAAAACAAAGGAAAAGCCGAAATTTCACAAGATGCACGTCAAAACAGGTGATACCGTTCAGGTAATCTCAGGCAAAGACAAAGGCAAAGTTGGGGAAATCATCAAAGCGCTTCCTCAAGATAGCAGAGTCATTGTAAAAGGCGTGAACATCAAAACAAAACACGTCAAACCTCAAGCAGAGGGTGAGTCAGGAAAAATTGTTACCCAAGAGTATCCCATTCATAGTTCTAACGTGATGCTGTACTCCACCAAGCAAAATGTCGCTAGTCGCATTTGCTACACAACAACAGCCGAAGGGAAGAAAGTAAGGATGCTCAAGAAAACTGGGGAAATAGTTGATAAGTAGTTAGGAGTTAGGAGTTAGGAGTTAGGAGTTAAGAATTAATACTCAGCACTCAGCACTCAGCACTCAGCACTCAGCACTTATCACTCATTTACTTTCCTGACAAAGACCAGGGACTAACAAGACTATTCATCCAAGATTATGCCAAGCAAACTCAAAACTACATATCAGGAAACAATAGTTCCTAAACTGATTAAACAGTTTGAATATACGAATGTTCACCAAGTCCCCAAGGTGATTAAAGTTACTGTTAATCGAGGAATGGGAGAAGCTGCACAAAATGCAAAATCTCTCGAAGCTTCATTGGCTGAAATAGCTTTAATTACAGGACAAAAGCCCGTTGTAACGCGCGCGAAAAAAGCGATTGCTGGTTTCAAAATCCGCCAAGGGATGCCTGTTGGTATCATGGTGACATTACGTGGCGACCGGATGTACTCTTTCTTAGAAAGATTTATCAATTTGACACTGCCAAGAATCCGCGACTTTCGGGGTGTTAGCCCTAAAAGCTTTGACGGACGTGGTAACTATACCCTAGGGGTTCGTGAACAATTGATTTTTCCAGAGGTAGAGTACGATAAAATCGAACAAATTCGCGGGATGGATATTTCTATTATCACAACAGCGAATAGCGACGAAGAAGGTCGCGCATTATTAAAAGAAATGGGTATGCCGTTTCGCGAGCAGTAAGTTCATGACATTGAGGTAAAGATGGCGGCAAACGATACAGTTGCAGATATGCTCACGCGCATCCGCAATGCTAACATGGCACGGCATCAAACAACAGAAGTGCCTGCGACAAGAATGACTCGCAGTATTGCAAAAGTACTGCAAGAAGAAGGTTTTATTGGCGAGTTTGAAGAAAAAGGTGAAGGTGTAAAGAAGAACTTGGTGATTGCCCTGAAATACAAGGGTAAAGGTCGCCAACCTTTAATAACCGCTCTCAAACGAGTTAGCAGACCCGGACTGCGTGTTTATTCAAACCGGAAAGACCTACCAAGAGTTCTTGGTGGTATCGGTATTGCAATAATTTCAACGTCAAGCGGCATTATGACCGACCGCGAAGCACGCCGTCAAAATGTTGGTGGTGAAATACTTTGCTACGTATGGTAAGGGTAGGTAGGTAAACATTATGTCTCGAATTGGAAAACGTCCGATTACAGTTCCTGCTAAAGTCCAAGTCACTTTGGATGGCGCCAAAATAGTTGTCAAAGGTCCAAAAGGCGAACTTTCTCGCGAATTGCCAGTTAACATTTCAGTTGCTCAAGAAGGAGAAACGCTTAATGTTAACCGTCGCGACGAGTCGCGGACATCGCGTCAGCTACACGGTTTGTGCCGTACACTTGTCGCCAATATGGTAGAAGGTGTATCAACTGGTTTCCAACGGAGGTTGGAAATACAAGGGGTTGGTTATCGTGCTGCCCTTCAAGGTCGTAATCTTGTATTAAGCATGGGTTATAGCCATCAAGTGCAAATTCCACCTCCTGAAGGAATTCAATTTGCGGTAGAAAATCCAACAAACATTATTGTTAGCGGTTACGACAAAGAAATCGTTGGTAACACTGCCGCACGTATTCGCGCGGTTCGACCACCCGAACCCTACAAAGGTAAAGGTATCCGTTATTCGGGTGAGGTGGTTCTTCGTAAGGCTGGTAAGACTGGTAAGGGTAAGAAGTAGAATATGAAACTCACTCGCAAAGAATCGAAAACTAAGCGCCATAAACGTATTCGTGGCAAAGTGAATGGTTCTCCCGAACGTCCACGTTTATCTATCTTTCGCTCGAACGACCATATATACGCCCAGGTTATCGACGATACTGCTCAACATACTATAGTGGCAGCTTCAACCGTTGAACCCGAAATTAAAGAGAAAATTTCTTCGGGAGGAAACTGCTCTGCAAGTAGCGAAGTTGGTAAATTAATTGCCCTACGTTCACTTGAAAAAGGTATTACGAAGGTTGTATTCGACCGAGGTGGTAATCTTTATCACGGTCGCGTCAAAGCTCTCGCTGAAGCTGCGCGTGAAGCTGGTTTAGATTTTTAAAGCAGTTAGAAAGTAACAGCAAACACAGGAATATAAATATGGCTACAGGTGGTCGTCGTAAAGCGAACCGAGCGAAAAAGGAAGAAACCAACTGGCAAGAACGGGTTATTCAAATTCGCCGTGTTAGTAAAGTTGTAAAAGGTGGTAAAAAACTTAGCTTCCGTGCCATCGTTGTTGTCGGCAACGAACGCGGTCAAGTTGGTGTTGGTGTTGGTAAAGCTTCTGATGTTATCGGCGCCGTTAAAAAGGGTGTTGCTGATGGTAAGAAGCACCTTGTTGACATCCCAATGACAAAATCTAACTCTATACCTCACCCAGTTAACGGTATTGGTGGTAGTGCAAAAGTTCTAATGCGTCCAGCATCTCCAGGTACTGGTGTAATTGCAGGTGGCGCCGTGCGTACTGTTTTGGAACTAGCGGGAATTCGTAACATCCTAGCGAAACAACTCGGCTCGAACAACCCATTAAACAACGCGCGTGCCGCAGTTAACGCACTATCAACTTTGCGTACTTTCTCGGAAGTCGCTGAAGACCGAGGTGTTCCAATTGAAAATCTCTACGCGCAGTAGTAGGAATCAAAAAAAGATCAAAAAAATCTTTCTTCTCCAAGCGTAGTTGTGTAATTAAGGACTAAGTGTAAAGTCATGAGACTTAATGATGTAAAGCCGCAGGCAGGCTCAAAACAACGTGGGCGCCGTTTAGGTCGTGGTATTTCCGCAGGTCAAGGTGCGAGTTCAGGTAAGGGGATGCGGGGTCAAAACTCGCGTTCTGGTGGGGGAACTCGTCCAGGTTTTGAAGGTGGTCAGCAACCTTTATACCGTCGTTTACCCAAATTGAAGGGTTTTCCGCTCGCTCCGCGCAAAGAATACACTACGATTAATGTAGAAAAGCTAGCATCGCTCCCCGCAAATACAGAAGTAACTTTAGAGTCACTCAAACAAGCAGGGATTCTAACAGGTGGCAAAGCTCCACTGAAAATTTTGGGTAACGGGGAGTTAGGTGTTGCACTTCAAGTCAAAGCCGCAGCTTTTACAGGCTCGGCACGCAGCAAAATTGAGGCAGCTGGTGGGAGTTGTGAAGTTATAGGGTGAGCATAAGAATGCTTTTGCCTTATATTCAGGTATCCCAACGGCTCAGGCGCCTGATTCTATTTCTAGGTAACACCCGCTATGATTAGTCGAGATAAACCCCCAACCGCTCAAGAAACTTTTATGCAAATGGCACAAGCAGCAGGACTGAGAGGTCGGCTGCTTGTCACGGTCGGTATTTTAATGTTGATTCGTCTTGGTATTCATTTGCCAATTCCAGGAATCAACCGTGCGGAGTTCGCTCGTGCCGTAGCCAGTAATAATCAGATATTAAGCTTTTTGGATATCTTTTCGGGTGGCGGACTTTCAGCGTTAGGAATCTTTGCTTTAGGGATTCTGCCTTATATTAATGCTTCGATTATTATCCAACTTTTGACTGCCGCCATCCCAGCTTTAGAAAATTTACAGAAAAACGAAGGCGAAGCGGGTAGACGCAAACTATCTCAATATACACGCTATGTGTCTTTGGGATGGGGAATTCTACAAAGTGTTTTCTTGGCATCATTTTGGCTTCGACCATACGCATATGAATTTAGTCCATTCTTTGTAGCTCAAACTGCAATTGCATTGGTTGCTGGTTCGATGTTCGTAATGTGGGCTTCTGAGGTGATCACCGAACGTGGTGTGGGTAACGGCGCATCTTTATTGATTTTTGTCAACATTGTGGCAACGCTACCTAAGTCATTAGGAGACACAATTCAATTTGTTGAATCAGGTAGCCGTGAAACCGTTGGTCGTGTAATTGTGCTACTGCTGCTGTTTTTATTGACAATCGTTGGTATCGTCTTCGTTCAAGAAGGTGTTCGACGTATTCCAATTATCTCAGCACGTCGTCAAGTTGGGCGCCGAATTTTAGCAGAACAACGCAGCTACTTACCTTTACGCCTTAACCAAGGCGGTGTAATGCCAATTATTTTTGCTGCTGCCATTCTCAGTTTGCCTTTGTTGATTGCGAACTTTACCAAAAACGTTGAGTTGGCAAATATAGTCAATACTTATTTGAGTCCTGGTGGAAGCGGTTCTTGGGTTTATGCGCTTGTTTACCTTGTTTCGATTGTTTTCTTTAGTTACTTCTACTCCTCTTTAATTGTTAACCCGATTGACGTGGCGCAGAACCTGAAGAAAATGGGTTCTAGTATTCCCGGTATCCGTCCAGGTAAAGCAACAAGCGAATACATTGAGCGTGTATTAAATCGGCTAACCTTTTTAGGTGCTATCTTTTTAGGCTTGATTGCGATTATTCCTACTGCAATTGAGCGCGCGCTAGGAGTTCCTACCTTTAAAGGATTGGGTGCTACCTCGTTATTAATTCTGGTCGGCGTAGCAATTGATACTGCAAAACAGGTTCAAACCTACGTCATCTCTCAGCGCTATGAAGGAATGGTGAAACAATAGTGACGCGACTAATCTTCTTGGGGCCACCTGGAGCTGGTAAAGGAACGCAAGCTTCATCGCTTGCTGATCACTGGCAAATTCCCCACATTTCAACGGGTGACATTTTACGTCAAGCTTTAAAAGACCAAACGCCTTTAGGTATTAAAGCAAAAGGCTATATGGACAGAGGTGAGTTAGTTCCTGACCAATTAGTACAAGATATGGTGGAAGAACGGCTTACTCAACCTGATACTAAACTAGGTTGGATTCTCGATGGTTTTCCGAGAACTGTTCAGCAAGCAGGTTTTTTAGAAGCTTTGCTTGATAGGTTAGACCACGAAGGCGAAAAGGTTATCAATCTTGACGTACCCGATGAGATTGTGATTGGGCGCCTTCTTGAACGTGGACGTAAAGACGATACTGAAGATGTAATTCGGCGCCGTCTGGAAGTATACCGTTCCGAAACAGCTCCTTTAATTGACTATTACAACGGCAAACAGCAGTTAATAGTAATTAACGGTAATCAGTCCCTAGAAGAAGTCACTGTTGAAATCGACCAGGCTGTTAGCGGTTCATAGAATCAGGATATAAGTCCTTTGTTCGTGCTATCTGTGAACTCATGGTGTGAGGGAATGACAACATGAGCTATCCCTCACTCCCAAGCGCGAGCCGCTCCATAACTATCCCCTTAAGCCACTGCCAATTCACAATTAAATAAGATATATTAATAAACTGTTGATGTGTTTGACAAAAGATATGTGCTTGTAGTATGGACGATACAACAAGCGTTAAAAAAAATCCCTACCAATAGGGAATATTAATTGATTGGAAAGAGGAAATATAACTTGTCTAAGCAAGATTTAATCGAAATGGAAGGTACGGTAACAGAGTCATTGCCCAACGCCATGTTTCGCGTTGACCTGGACAATGGCTTTAACGTACTAGCTCATATTTCCGGCAAAATACGCCGTAATTACATCAAAATTTTACCTGGTGACCGAGTCAAAGTGGAGCTTACTCCCTATGATTTGTCGAAGGGTCGAATCACCTATCGTTTGCGGAAGAAGTAGGGTTTATGTAGAGGATTTTACCACAAAAATACCACAAAATTTTTTTGTCGGTAATATCTACTCGAAAACAGACCTAATATTTTTCTAAAAATGCTATAATTCAACATTTGGAGTCAAAACGATGAAAGTCAGAGCTTCAGTCAAGCGAATTTGTGAAAAGTGCAACGTTATTAAACGCCGTGGCCGAGTGATGGTGATTTGTGTAAATCCAAAACACAAACAACGTCAAGGTTAAAGTTATTTAAGCTGAATTGCACGTTCCTTAAGTACATAGTATCAGGCTGTTCAAAACACAGCGCAAAAAACAAGACAAGAAACTAACGCAAAAAAACAACGCAAAAGGGAGATATTCACAGTGGCACGTATTGCCGGAGTAGACCTTCCACGCGACAAGCGGATTGAAATTGGTCTAACTTACATTTTTGGAATTGGATTATCGCGGTCACAGGCGATATTGTCAGCGACTGGCGTTAATCCAGATACACGAGTTAAAGACTTGAGTGATGCTGATGTTACAGCGTTGCGGGGTGAAGTCGAAAGCAATTACCAAGTTGAAGGTGATTTGCGGCGCCTCGAAGCGATGAATATTAAGCGCTTAGTTGATATCGGAACATACAGAGGTCGTCGTCACCGTATGGGGCTACCAGTAAGAGGACAGCGGACTAGGACTAACGCTAGAACTCGACGTGGCAGACGTCAAACAGTAGCTGGTAAGAAGAAAGCACCAGGCAAATAAATTTCATTCTTGCGGCTAACGCAAGGTATACGCTAACTCAAATGAATTAATATGGCGCGTCAAACACCTAAAAAAGCCGGGAGCAAGAAAGCTAAACGTAACGTTCCCAATGGCATTGCTTACATTCAATCAACTTTCAACAACAGCATTGTTACTATCAGCGACCAAAACGGCGATGTAATATCGTGGGCAAGTGCCGGGTCGAGCGGCTTTAAGGGCGCCAAAAAGGGAACTCCCTTTGCAGCTCAAACCGCAGCTGAAAGTGCAGCACGACGAGCAATTGACTCTGGAATGCGTCAAGTTGAAGTCATGGTTTCGGGGCCGGGAGCAGGACGTGAAACAGCGATTCGAGCATTACAAGGGGCAGGACTAGAGATTACATTGATTCGGGACATTACTCCAATACCACATAATGGTTGTCGTCCTCCTAAGCGTCGTCGTGTATAGAGGCTGCGTCCATTGGTAGTTGCCTTCTGGGCAACATATTCGTGATTGGTTCTCCTCACTCGTTATAGTGGCCGTCCGGAAATAAGGTAAAACCGAAGGCACGTACATTCTTCGGTATAGCCCAATTAATTCGTATCGCCCATTGCTTTCTGTCGTTGAATCAAGCTCACTGTAAGTAATGATATCAACTGAATTATAAAAAGCATTAACCGGGCAACGTTTGTGAAAGAGCGAACTAGCAATCAAAACTTAAAAATTGCTGATTCAGGACTGTTATACAAGGGAGGCTGCTCCGTGGCGCAATTTCAAATTGAATGTGTAGAGTCCAATACAGAAGAAACTCGGAGCCATTACAGTAAGTTTGTCTTGGAACCTCTAGAAAGAGGACAAGGGACAACGGTTGGTAACGCCCTAAGACGAGTATTGCTCTCTAACTTAGAGGGTACGGCGGTTACTGCGGTACGGATTGCGGGCGTTACACACGAGTTTGCCACCGTTCCGGGTGTGCGAGAAGACGTTCTTGAAATCCTAATGCGGATGAAAGAAGTTATTCTTAAAAGCTATTCTTCTCAACCTCAAATTGGTCGCTTACTCGTTAATGGACCGACTAATGTTACTTCGGCGCACTTTGATTTACCTAGTGAAGTTGAAGTGATTGACCCAACTCAGTATGTCGCCACTCTTGCTGAAGGCGCCAAACTAGAGATGGAGTTTCGGATTGAGCGAGGCAAGGGTTATCGTACAGTCGAGCGCGGTCGTGAAGAAGCGACATCGTTAGATTTTTTACAGATAGACTCGGTATTTATGCCAGTGCGAAAAGTCAACTACAGTGTAGAAGAAACGCGCGGCGAAAGTAACATACCCAAAGACAGACTATTGCTTGAAGTATGGACAAACGGTAGCATTAGTCCGCAAGAAGCTCTGTCTTCAGCAGCAAGTATTTTAGTGGACTTATTTAATCCGTTAAAAGACTTCACTTATACCGAACAAGATACGGGTATTGCTGAAGATTTAGACCCAACGGCACAAATACCCATTGAAGAATTACAGCTTTCAGTGCGTGCTTACAACTGTTTGAAGCGGGCACAAGTGAACTCTGTAGCTGACTTGCTCGATTATACTCAAGAAGACCTCTTAGAAATAAAGAATTTCGGTCAGAAGTCAGCTGAGGAAGTTGTAGAAGCTTTGCAGCGACGTTTGGGTATTACTTTACCTCAAGAACGGGGTTCTAAGCATAGCTAGGTGCGCGCTTCAAACGACGGGTTGCCATCGGTAGGTAATTGGTTAACCTTTCATGGTTGATACAAGAATAATTAATAATTAGTAGTTATTCGTAGATGGTTGGTAGTTATTATGAATACGGGTAATAGCTACTAAACTATTACCCACTACCCTCTATCCCCAAACAATTAGTCAACCTTCAAATATTGATTCCATTGTATTTTTTTTCAAATCAATTATTATGCGTCACCGTTGTCGAGTTAAACAACTAAGCAAACCAGCAGACCAGCGTCGTGCCCTTTTACGCGCGCTAACAACTGAAGTAATTCGTCACGGTCGAATTACTACTACTTTAGTTCGTGCCAAAGTAGTAAAAGCTGAAGTTGACAAAATGATTACTTTAGCAAAAGATGGTTCACTTTCATCTCGGCGCCAAGCACTTGGTTACATTTATGACAAAGACCTAGTGCAAGCGTTATTTGAGCAGGCGCCAAAGCGTTACGAAAATCGTCAAGGTGGTTACACCCGCGTTTTACGTACCGTTCCACGTCGTGGTGACAATTCGCCGATGGCAATAATTGAACTAGTTTAAGAGTTCTAAAAAGTTTAATAATGCTTACGTCTCAACCCATAGAAAAACAGCGAATAGCCATAGTAATTCAATACATTGGCACTAACTTTCGTGGGTGGCAACGGCAAGCACAACACCGTACCGTACAAGAAGAAATTGAGAATGCCATCGCTGGTATTGTCGGTCATCACATTACCTTACATGGAGCCGGACGTACCGATAGTGGAGTTCATGCAGCGGCACAAGTAGCACATTTTGATGTTGCAAGTCCACTGCCACCCCATAAATGGGCGTCTGTTCTCAATAGTTACTTGGCGAATGATGTATTGATAAGAGCCTCAATAGAAGTAGATAACACTTGGCATTCACGTTTTAGCGCATTATACCGACGTTATCGTTATACGCTCTATACAGAAGCACGCCCGAATTTGTTTATCAAACCCTTTTGCTGGCATTATTATCATGCACCACTCGACGAGTCATTAATCCAAACGGCGTTAGAACTTTTAGTAGGAAAACATGACTTAAGTGCTTTTCGACGTGCCAACTCAAAGCGCGCGCACTCAATAGTAGAAGTGCAAGCAGCACAGTGTCAGCGTTCGGGTGCGTTTCTTAATATAGAAATTCAAGCAGACGGTTTTTTGTACGGTATGGTAAGGTTCATAGTCGGGATGCTAGTGCAGGTAGGGACAAAAGAAAGAACAGTTTCTAACTTTACAAATCTTTGGAAAAACCAACTCCGAGAGCAAGTGAAACATTCTGCACCTGCACAAGGCTTATGCTTATTGCGAGTAGGCTATCCAGACTTTCCATTTCCAAAAGAAATTTGGTACGACACTCAACCAAAATTTGTGTTTGAGGAATAGCCAAGAGCTAATTAATTGAACGTAACGAGCAAAGAAAAATGACAGCCCAAAAAACATATCTCCCACCAGTTGACACCTTAGTAGGTGACTGGTACGTAGTAGATGCAGCAGACCAACGTCTTGGTCGTTTGGCAAGCGAAATTGCAATGATTCTTAGAGGCAAAAACAAACCTCAATTCACCCCTCATTTAGATACGGGTGATTTTGTTATTGTCATTAACGCTGAAAAAGTTGCTGTAACAGGTAAAAAGCGTACACAAAAGCTTTATCGTCGTCACTCTGGGCGCCCAGGTGGGATGAAAACAGAAACGTTTGCTAAACTCCAAGACCGTTTGCCTGAACGCATTATTGAACAAGCGATTAAGGGTATGCTGCCTAAAAATAGTCTAGGAAAAAGTCTATTTACAAAACTCAAAGTTTACACGGGTCCAACCCATCCCCACGCAGCTCAAAAACCTAAAGAATTAAAAATTAATACAATCCCAGGAGCATAAGGTTAATGCAAGCAACCGATACAAACAGCGGTCGCGCGATGTACTTCGGTACAGGGCGCCGTAAATCAGCAGTAGCGAGAGTTCGTTTAGTTCCAGGTACTGGAAAATTAACAGTCAACGGTAAAGAAGGAGAATTGTATTTCCAATTCAACGCCAACTACCTTGGTGTTATTAAAGGTCCCCTAGAAACTCTAGGTATGGAAAACGACTACGACATCTTAGTAAAAGCCGAAGGTGGTGGACTTACAGGTCAATCAGACGCAGTACGTTTAGGTGTAGCGCGGGCATTGTGCCAACTCGACCCAGGCAACCGTCCCCCTCTCAAAACCGAAGGATACTTAACTCGTGATCCTCGTGCAAAAGAGCGTAAAAAATACGGTTTACACAAAGCTCGCAAAGCTCCTCAGTACTCGAAACGATAAAGAGTTAAAAGTGCTGAGTGCTGAGTGCTAAGTAGAGTTAAGAGTTAGGAGTTATGAGTTAGAAATAATCACTCAGCACTCAGCACTAATTACTCAGCACTCAGCACTCAAAACTCTTCATTAACTGTTATAATTCATATAGATTAACCACAACAGGAAAATGGCAAAAGAAGGTATTCATCCTCAGTGGTATCCAGAAGCAAAAGTGTATTGCAACGGAAAAGTTGTAATGACAGTAGGCTCAACCAAACCCGAATTACACGTAGACGTTTGGTCTGGAAACCACCCCTTTTACACAGGAACACAGAAGATTATTGACACTGAAGGTCGCGTAGAACGCTTCCTCCGTAAATACGGTATGTACGATACATCAGCCGCTGCTAATAAAGACGAAGACCAGAAGTAGCTGGATAGCTTTGCTTTGAACGACCCCGCACAGAGTGCCGGGTCGATTTTGTGTTCTTTGCATTTAGCTAACAAGTTATTTTTGAAGTAGCGTGAGGCACGCATCATGGCTGAACAATATTTACTAGAGAAATTAAAATCTGTCGAACAAACTTTTCAAGAGTTGACTCGGCGCCTAGCTGACCCAGATACCGCCAAAGACCAAGATGAGTATCAACAGGTTGCTAAGGCACGGTCAGGTTTAGAAGAAGTAGTAAATACTTTCGATACTTGGAAAGCTGCTACCGACGACTTGGTAGGAGCGCGTCAAATATATAAAGAGTCTGCGAGTGACCCAGAAATGCAAGAAATGGCAGGACTGGAAGTAAAAGAACTCGAAAAAAAGATTGAGTTTCTAGAGAATCGCTTAAAAATTTTACTACTACCGCGCGACCCTAACGATGATAAAAACATCATGTTAGAAATTCGTGCGGGTACTGGTGGTGATGAAGCCAGTATTTGGGCTGGCGACTTAATGCGAATGTATACTCGTTATGCTCAAACCCAAGGTTGGAAAGTCTCGTTGGTGAGTGAGTCACTGGGAGACATGGGTGGTTGGAAAGAAGTCATCCTCGAAATAAAGGGTGATGACGTGTATAGTCAATTAAAATTTGAAGCTGGAGTACATCGTGTCCAGCGCGTCCCCGTTACAGAAGCGGGTGGACGAGTACATACATCAACAGCGACAGTGGCAATAATGCCGGAAGTCGATGATGTAGAAGTACATATTGATCCCAAAGACATCGAAATGAAAACCGCGCGAAGTGGTGGTGCCGGTGGACAAAACGTCAACAAAGTAGAAACTGCTGCTGACTTATTCCACAAACCGACTGGTATCCGAATCTTCTGTACAGAAGAACGAAGCCAGTTACAAAACAAAGAACGAGCGATGCAAATCTTGCGCGCGAAATTGTACGAGATGAAACTGCAAGAACAACAAGCAGCTATCACCTCAGCAAGGCGCCTGCAAGTAGGAACAGGTTCGCGTTCTGAAAAAATTCGCACCTACAACTACAAAGACAACCGCGTTACCGACCATCGTCTCAACCAAAACTTCTCACTGAACCCAGTATTAGAAGGCGACTTAGAAACAGTAGTACAGTCCTGTATCTCCCAAGACCAACAAGACCAACTAGCCGAACTCGCCGCCAGTGCTGGAAACAACTAATATTATGTAGGTTGGGTGGAGCGCCAGCGAAACCCAACAAACCCAACATCTTACCAATACCTTCGCCAAATTTATGAACTGGTAGAACACGGATTGGCTGGGTGGATACGCCCTAAATTGGTCACTCTGTGGAAAATTTTTGCAAGTAAAACTGGGTCTGGTTTTTCGGGAAGGAGTTTTATAGTTTCCTCAACATACTTATAACCTCGGAACAGCGCTTTCATATCTGTAATGCTAAAATCTGGGTTTAATTGGCGAAAGGGAGATAGCAATACTTGGGATAAATTAACCATGAAAAAGGCAAGATTTGCAGCATTTGTTACAGCAGTTTTACCGACATTCATAAAATCTTCTAGACCCCAAAACTGTTTAGCATCGCGAAAATTAAATTCAATTTGAAATCTCAGACTGTAATAATCAATTAACTTGTCATAACTTAAATCTAAGTTAGTTGAAAATAACACAGCACGACTTTGATGAGAGGTTTTAGTATTTGTCCGTACTAAAATGACAACGTTTAATGCCTGAGAAAATTCTTTGTGAAGAAGTTGTGCTTGATAAATATCTGTACGAATATTATCGACAGTCTCAGTTTTTTTGAAAAATTGTGATGGTATAAAAGAATAGTTAATTTTATCTCCATACTTACGGCGACATTTACGGCTAGGGTCTGGATTCTCAAAAGGAATATACAATGCCGAGTCATAACGCATCTTACTAATTAGCTGTAAACCTAACTGCCGAGCCATAACCAAGGCATTATTATTTCCAAAATGACCATCCAAAACTAAGTAAGTCAGGGGTAAAAAATTACCTATTTTTTTAAGTAAGTCCTGAATTAAATGACGAATACGTAGAAGCTCTAAAGTAAAAATTACTTCTGTTTTATCTTTGTTCTTACTACCCTTTGGGCGCCCACCCTTCTTTTTCAGAGTTGCTTGATTTGGATTTGATTGAGATTTTTTATTCTGTTTTTTTGATGTCTCACTCTTTTCCACTTTTGGTTTTATTACTTGTTCAATACTAATAGGAAATGCTTTCCTTTGTTCAATGCTGACTAAAGATAATGCAAAAAATGATAATCCCAGTATCGGCTTGTCGCACAAAGATGAGAAAAATCTATCAATACCATAACTGTTATTGCCTGATTTACTAACTATTACTTCATCTCCTGCTAGTAAATATGTTTCTTTACTGCGAAATATATGTTCTTTAAAAAAGACCCAAAACAGTGCCGCCCAAGGTAATGAAGAAGCAAAAAAACGTTGTATAGTTCTATAGCTTCCCCCTTTTCCGCACCACCTTGATATACCCAGCATGGTTATTCTTCCACTCCGAAGCCAGCATTGCTGGTATGATTCGACTCCACCGTCTTAAAGTTGTTCTTGTCGTGTGTCGCTGTAGGCATTCCAATAGTGCTAATATATTTGGCATGGGCTTTCTGGGAGTGTTTGAGTTGTAGTCTGGTAAACATAACTCTACTACAGAAGGCCCTCTTTATTTTGGCGAAGGTATTGAATTATTAAGCAGGTTCGTGGTTCCATGAGTCAGCGAGCTTTTGGCAAGCTTTTGGGAGTTTCTGCTACAGCTGTTAACATGTGGGAAAAAGGTTTAAAAGTCCCAGATACCGAGAATTTAGCTCAGATTGCAGCGCACGCTGGTTACTCTATTGAACAATTACTCTCTTCCATAGAAGGTAAGCCAATACAACAAGCTTCTGATTTAAGCTTGATTTTGAGGCAAATCAAGCATATGCCTTTATCTCAGGTTGCTCAGATTGTTCAGGCAGGCGCCAGTCGATTGGCTGCTGCGGTTGAATCTTTGGAGGAACCAAAGGCTAGCTAGCGAAATTCTTTACTTTTGTTTGTAACTAATAACTTATCCGTTACATCCGTTGTATCCGTTGCAAACTCCACCTAACCTACACGGATAATGTTTTTGACATGTAGATATTTAGATTACTTGAATTTACCTGATTTAGTAATAAAAGCAGGTAAGGTATTACGCTGTTTTGTTATCTTGTATTTTTTAGATTACAGTAGAACAAATATTCTTTTTTGAGATTTTTAAAGTACTATGGTACTAAACCGGGATTAATCATAAATTAATGACTTATACAGTACATAATAACTATGATGCTAGGGTAGGAACTCGATTGCCTGTAGAGGGAGGCATGGAGAGAAGACGTGTGTTTGAGGCGCCTTCTAAATATCAGGCATCAGCAAACCAAGTATCGGCGAAACCGTTTTTGAAATGGGCTGGGGGTAAGGGGCAGCTTTTGGAGCAGATAAGTAATTATTTGCCGCCAAGCTTATCGAATGGTTCAATTAAAAGATATGTTGAGCCGTTTATAGGAGGAGGAGCGATGTTTTTTCATCTTGCTTCTTCGTGTTATCAGTCAGGTATCAATGAGTTTTTCATTTATGATATTAATCCAGAATTGATACTTGCCTATATAACGATTAAAAATGATTTATATGCTTTGATTGATGCTTTGTTGAAAATTCAATCAAAATATTGGTCTTTGTCGGATGTAGAGAAGAGTCAATATTTTTACCAGATGCGAGAGAAGTTTAATTTACAACGAAAGAAGATTGATTTTAATATATTTAGCAGTAATTGGGTAGAACGCGCGGCTCAATTAATATTCTTGAACCGTACTTGTTTTAATGGATTATTTAGAGTGAACTCCAAAGGTGAGTTCAATGTTCCTTGTGGCAAGTATAAGAAGCCTTTGATTTGTAATGTAGATAATTTGAAGGCAATATCATTAGTGTTACAAAAAACTCACATTCATCTGGGAGATTTTACGAAGTGTAAAGAATTTGTCGATGATAAGACTTTTGTTTATTTTGACCCACCGTATCGACCAATAAGTAGTACTGCTAATTTTACTAGCTATTCCGAGAATTGTTTTAGTGATAGTGAACAGTTAAGGTTGAAAGATTTTTTTGATGAGTTACATTTGAGAGGCGCCAAGCTGTTATTGAGTAATTCAGACCCGAAAAATGAGATAATCACCGATAACTTTTTTGAAGACGCTTATCGTGGATATAGAATTGAGCGAGTTAAAGCCGCGCGTAAAATTAATTGTAATGCTTCTAAACGTGGTCAAATTAGTGAGCTTTTAATTATGAATTATTAAATGTAAACCATTATATGAAAAATAGCCCAATTTTTCAAGACTTTTTAGGAAGTGCTGCTACCAAAGACGTATTTAAGCACTTCAAAAATACTTTAACTGATTCCATAGCAATATGGGATTATTTTGTAAATTGGCAAAAAGTTTTTTCTAATTTTAAAAGCGTTGAACTTCATTTGAATACTCTTAATTATTTAATCGGCAAAAGTAATATAGAACAAGAGTTTCGTGAACTGTTACAAACTTATCCAGCTATTTACAGCGCAATTCCTATTTTAATAGCTTGTCGAACAAGGAATTTTAAAATCTTAACTAGTTTTGCCAATGGAAATTTTCATTACAAAGGGTTTAATTTTAGTAGTCAGTCTCTTTTGTTTCCAGAAAATATAGAACAAGCTGTGGAGTTTGCCAAAGAAACTGGTGTTTTAGAATTGTTTGAAAACCGTACTATCAAGAGTATTCCTGATTACGTTTTAGGAATTGAAGTAGGACTTGATAGTAACGGTAGAAAAAATCGTGCAGGAGACACTATGGAGCTTATTGTTGAAGAACTTATAAAATCTATTTGTGGCGCCAATAATTTTCCATATATTAAACAAGCTAACGCTGAGAAGATTCTGACAACTTGGGATATTTTAGTTGAGGTAGATAAATCTAGTCGAAGATTCGATTTCGCAATTAATAATCATGGACTACTTTATTTGTTAGAAGTAAATTTCTACAGTGGAGGTGGTTCTAAATTGAAAGCCACAGCAGGTGAATATAAGACACTATACGATTTTTTGTCAGGACAAAATCATAAGTTTATTTGGATTACTGATGGGTTAGGCTGGAAAGAGACTCTTAAACCTCTCGAAGAAACTTTTAATTATATAGAATATACCCTGAATTTAAATATGGCTTCAAGTGGGTTACTTTCTGAAATCATTAAACAGAAGCTTTAGAATATAAATAAATCTGGTTTCTGATTGCCGCCAATTCTTTCAGCATGTTTACTCTTGTTGGCATGTGTTTGATTTTATAGGTAAATTCTTCAGCCGAACTAAAGACATTTATTGCTTCTTCAATATACGCAGTCCCAGCGCGCGCTAATGCCACTGCTAAATCTTGTAGTTCCTTTGCCTTAACAACTGGACTATTCTTTAAAAGACTTAACACTTCTTTAGCTTCATGATAACGTCCCGCTTTTGCTAAAGCTGACGCTAAGTGTTCTAATACTTCGATACGTGCGAAAGAATCTTCCTCTATAAGAAAAGCAACTTTCTTTGCTTCGTCTAAAAGTGCGGGGTTGTACTGTAAATTTTTTACAAGCGATTTATAAATAGTCATTAAAGCAGCAAATTCAGTGACTAAGTTTGAGTGGAAAAATCTCTTTTCTGATTTCATGCATCTTGATTGTATTGCGACACTACTATTTAATAGGCGCCATCAAGGGAAATTTATGCACTTTTCTAGAAATTTTTCTCTATGTAACGATTCGATGCACAGGTAGGATGCCTATGCTACGACCAATTATTATGTTATTCTGCTGCGATGCCAGTGGCAGTTAAGGCGGAATAATCAAGAGGTGACTCTTCGATGTTTTGAGTTACTGTAGCGAATGCAAAGTCATCAATACCGCGTCCAAAGGCGAACTGCAAGGAGTTGATAAGGTTTTTATTGGATAAGGTAAGGAAAATTACAACTGCTAAACAAGTTAAGGCGCCAGCAACGCCAAACATGTTACCATAGCCAACTAGTTCGGCGATAGAACCACCAAGCGGTCCTGCAATTGCAATACCCAAGTCAAACCCTGCTACACATAAAGCAAATACTCGTCCGCGTTCTTGCGGTTGTGAACGGTCTGCTATTAGTACATCCATTGTTGAAAGAAATGTACCACCTCCGGCGCCCTCAAGTATTGCTGACACGATAAATGATAAATCATTGTTTGCCTGCCATAGTAATAACATTGACAGTGTATAAGCAATCAAACCAAGGGTAACAAATAAACCTCTGCCAATTCTGTCACTTGCCCTGCTAGTAAAAAATCGTGAACTTAAGCTGGACAATGCTGCAATTGTGTAAAACAACCCGCAATCAAAGTCAATATGTATAGATTTGATAAATA
Organism: Calothrix sp. CBUCES-K 9914; assembly: GCF_059640475.1. NCBI lineage: Bacteria > Bacillati > Cyanobacteriota > Cyanophyceae > Nostocales > Calotrichaceae > Calothrix > Calothrix sp. CBUCES-K 9914. Next base: position 9,922 of record NZ_JBXXZH010000058.1, on the reverse strand, counting down.
GTGGGATAAAAGTATTTAACGTACCCACTGCTAACCCAATTAGTAGCATAGTTAGCGCCGGAACTCTTACCCTCGCACTCAATATCATCTGCAAAAAACTTTCGTCTTTACCAGTATCGTCTGATTGTTGAGGTACGGGAATATTTTCTATTGGCAGTATAAATAAAAGCGAGAGTAAACCTAAGATAGCGGTGGTATTAAATAATAATGTATAATTTGCATGTTCTTGGATATAAGTACCAATTGCTGGACCAAGCGCTAAACCCACTGCTCCAGTCAAAGTCATGTAACCCAAAACTTCACCGCGATTTTCAGCCGGAGCAATGTCAGAAACTAATGCTGCATAAGCTGTTGTGAAAGCTGCGATACTTATACCGTGAAACGCGCGTAACGCCATTAACCCAGGTATTGATGTAAATATTTGATAGCCTAGTGGTGCAATCGCTGCAACAAAGGCGCCAATAATTAAAACAATTTTACGGTTACGTCGGTCTGCTAGTTCTCCTAACTGAGGACGAAATATTAACAAACCAATGGCAAAACTGCCCATGACAATACCGACTTCCCCTTTAGACCCTCCCAAGTCCTCAATGTACAGTGGTAACGTTGACAATAACGCTCCAATGCTCGACCAAAATAATAAACCGGCTGCGAATAAAATCAGCATGTAATTACGTATTTTGCTGTCCAACCGTAGAAGTACTTCCAATCGTTTTACCTTATTTTTTATACTAAGTGTTTATCGTAAAAATATGTTTAATTCACCCTTTAATATGACAATTTCCGAAATGGTATAGTGTGATACTAGCCAAGCAAAAATGCTTCTTAACTGGGTATGGAGCTATTAATTTACTTCAAAAATGCAATTATTTATATATTACGATTTTTTGCGTTTAAAAAGGCTAATACTTTTTATAGATTCTTGTTGAAACAACTTGAACTAGAATATTGCCCCAAAATATACCTAAAGGTGGGAAGACAAGACTTGCGCTTCTTGTTGTAACGTGGTAAAGACGCTTCTAGGTACTAAATTTTACACATCTGCGAAAAAGTCAGGCTATAACAGGTAAAGTCTAAAATTACAGGTGCAGCCATGACATTACGTAACGAACCCGCAGATTGGCAATTAGGTGTACACGAAAGTTACATGCCTGTTTATTATAAAGGCGCCGTAGCTGGGTTTTTCAATAAAGAATATTCGGAAACGATAATCAAACACTTAAACGAAGACGAGTTATTGAAAAAAGCGCTCGCGAAAGCATGTACTGATTTACTTCGACAATCAGGTGGTGATGCTAGTCAAGTTAAAGAGCTAATTAAGAAATATCTAAAAACCAGCGAGCGTCCAAAATATGGAACGTTTGCAGTTGCAGGCTTTTTACGTGAAAGACAGCAAGAATTAGATTTAGGCGATAAGGAATTTGCCAAATTTTGCGACACGTTCAAAGTCTCACCTGTCGAACTCAACAACATTTACGCAGGAGAAGCTATTGAAGACGGATTGTTGGCGCCGCTTTCCCGCATCTTAGGCATCTCAAAAGATGAGCTACTAAAAGTCAGAGACGGCAAAGAAAACAACGATGCACCGTAGCATAGGCGTCTCGCCTGTGCAGTGTTCAGGCGATATACCACAAACCAGCAACCAAAACAAATAACTCATCAAACAAATATACAAGTATAAAAAAATATTAGTATATTTCCGTAAAAGACAAAATCAAAGTTGGTATAGATTAAGATAGTCTAGAACTACTTATCGTTTTCTTTACCAAACTTTGATCTTGAGTCGCGATTATGGCTGATGTATCAAACGTAAAACTTATAATTGGTTTCAACGACCCTGACTTGGACTTGAGAAAAACAACATTTATAAAGAGGCAGGGTTAAAAGCTATGTTTGGACAAAGCGACTTGAGGAAAACAACATTTTACTGTATGGTAGTTTTCCCGCAGGGTAGTTATGCATAAACTGATACGTATCTCTACGCATTAATAACTAATTAACAATAAACACGTTTTGAATATTACCGATTAATTTAGTCCATTAAAATGGACTTGAGCTATTAGCCTATGGGTTTTAACCCTAGGCGGGTATGAGCGTGGTGATAAAGTTGGTAATATATATTACATGTTGTCAAGAAAGTGCAAGACCCAACCTACAAGTAGAAATAAATATCAAAATTTTGTTCTGACGTTACATGTAACGTCTCTACATTCGCATTAATTTTTGTTAAGATTGGACACGAAGCGTAAACGCGCGCACTTTACCACTCATTCCCTACCTTGGAGACACTGGATGCTACGACTCGAACATATCAGTAAAATTTACCCGACTGGTGAAGTCCTCAAGGATGTTAATTGGGAGGTTAAAGCCGGTGACAGAATTGGTTTAGTTGGGGTTAACGGCGCCGGTAAGTCCACCCAACTTAAGATTATCACAGGTGAAGTTGAGCCGACTTCGGGTGAAATAATTCGTCCTTCTAGTTTACACATAGCTTACCTCAACCAAGAGTTTGAGGTAGACCCGTCACACACTGTTAACGAAGAATTTTGGACGGTATTTAAGGAAGCAAACGAAGTACAGTTGGCGTTGGCACAAGTACAGCGCGATATGGAAAGTGCCACACCCGAAGAACTTGATAAGTTAATTAATAAGTTAGATAAGTTACAGCGTCAGTTTGAAGCACTTGATGGTTACGGGTTAGACGCGCGCATTGGCAAGATTCTACCAGAAATGGGTTTTCAACTCGAAGATGGTGAGCGTTTAGTAAGTGCTTTCAGTGGTGGGTGGCAAATGCGGATGGGTTTGGGTAAGATTTTGCTGCAAGAACCTGATTTGTTACTGCTGGACGAACCTACGAACCATTTGGACTTAGAAACTATCGAGTGGTTGGAAGGTTATCTCAAGAAACTGACTACTCCAATGGTGATAGTATCTCATGACCGAGAGTTTCTTGACCGTTTATGTACTCAAATAGTCGAAACTGAACGCGGTGTTTCTTCTACATATTTAGGTAATTATTCTTCTTATCTGCAACAAAAGGCTGAAAACCAAGCTGCACAACTAAATGCTTTTGAACGTCAGCAAAAAGAACTCGAAAAGCAACAAGCGTTTGTAGAAAAATTCCGTGCTAGTGCGACTCGTAGTACTCAAGCGAAAAGCCGAGAAAAGCTACTTGATAAAATTGAACGTATTGAGGCGCCTACTGGTTCAGTACGTACTTTACACTTCCAGTTTCCTCCTGCTCCCCGCAGCGGACGCGAAGTTATAATTATCAAGGATTTAACACATACATATGATGATAAAATCCTGTTTTTAGGCGCCAACTTAATAGTTGAGCGTGGTGACAGAATAGCGTTTGTTGCTCCTAATGGTGCAGGTAAGTCTACACTGCTACGCTTAATTATGGGAATGGAGGCGCCAAGTGAAGGTACAGCGAAACTTGGGGATCACAACGTAATTCCAGGTTACTTTGAACAGAACCAAGCAGAAGCACTCGATTTAAACAAGAGTGTGATGGAAACTATCCATGACGAAGTACCTACCTGGACAAACGAAGAAGTTCGGACAATTTTAGGACGGTTTTTATTTAGCGGTGACACTGTATTTAAAAATGTATCAGCATTAAGCGGTGGTGAAAAGGCACGGTTAGCACTAGCTAAGATGTTACTGCGTCCAGCGAATTTGTTAATTTTAGATGAGCCTACAAACCACTTAGACATTCCCGCAAAGGAAATGCTCGAAGATGCCCTGCAAAATTACGAAGGTAGCGTGATTGTTGTTTCCCACGACCGTTATTTTGTTTCCCAGATAGCAAATAAAATCGTCGAAATTCGCGATGGTGAGTTTCGTGTTTACTTAGGTGACTACCATTACTATCTCAGTAAACTAGAGGAAGAAAAAGAAGCCGTGCGTCTTGCTGCTGTCGAGCAAGAAAAAGCTGCTAAGAAAGCTGCAAAATCCGCTAAAGCTGGTGCAAAGAAAAAGTAAGAATGATTTTTTTAAGCAAAATCATGTAGGGTAGGCATCTTGCCTGCCCTTTTTTGAGTTTATAAAGAACGGGCGGGACGCCCATTCCACAAGATATCTCATTCCACAAGATAAATTAATGAGAATTTTTAGCATTTATTGAAAGTTAGCTAAATACAAATTTGAAATTACTAATTGGTTACAGCAAATTGCATTAGAAAATGTAATTTGATAATGTCGAGATTATTCATGGTTCGGTTGGCGCCGATACAGTCAAGCAAGATATGAATAAACTGCATCTATTGAATGACAGTGCTGAATGTAACTATAAGTATTTAATGATTAAGAAATATCTAAAAAAACGTATATTTGTAATAAGAGAAGCTAATAAGCAAAAATTCACTTGCGATGACAGGTAGCAGTGGTATTATTCGGATATTACAAAAAGTAAAGGGCAGTTTTATTATGACCAAGGCACCTGTTGCTCCCGTGGTGCTAGTCATTTTAGACGGATGGGGCTACTGCGAAGAGACAAAAGGAAATGCAATTGCACAGGCTAAGACCCCAGTCATGAATAGCCTATGGTCGGCATATCCACACACCCTCATTCGCACGTCAGGAAAAGCCGTCGGTTTGCCAGAAGGTCAAATGGGTAACTCAGAAGTTGGTCATTTGAATATTGGCGCTGGTCGAGTGGTACCGCAAGAGTTAGTACGCATTTCAGATGCGGTAGAAGACGGTTCCATTAACTCTAACCCAGCGTTAGTAAAGATTTGTCAGGAAGTCCTGAGTCGAAATGGCAAACTGCACATGGTCGGGCTTTGTTCTGAGGGAGGTGTACACTCCCACATTAGCCACCTGTTTGGACTACTTGACTTAGCTAAAGCGCAAGGTATTTCCCAGGTTTGTATTCACGCGATCACTGATGGTCGTGATACTACACCTAAAGAAGGTGTAGAAGCAGTAGGACTAATTCAAAATTACATCGACCGTATCGGCGTTGGTAAAATAGCGACAATTAGCGGTCGCTATTACGCTATGGATAGGGATCGTCGTTGGGATCGAGTTAAACTTGCCTACGATGTGATGACTATTGATGGTGAGGGTAATGGACTCTCGGCAATGGAAACTGTCAAAGCGTCTTATGCTGCTGACATAACCGACGAGTTTATTGTTCCCGTGCGGTTAGCACCAGGAGCAGTTGAAGCTGGCGATGGTGTTATCTTTTTTAACTTCCGCCCTGACCGCGCGCGGCAGCTAACTCAAGCTTTGGTGAGTCCTAATTTTAACGGTTTTGAAAGACAATTAATTGCGCCACTGTCTTTTGTGACTTTTACTCAGTATGAACCTGAGTTACCAGTCGGTGTTGCATTTGAGCCACAAAATCTTAGTAACATTTTGGGAGAAGTAATTTCGCAACAGGGTTTAAAACAGTTCCGCACTTCGGAAACTGAAAAATACGCCCATGTAACTTATTTCTTCAACGGTGGTTTAGAAGAACCCTTCCCAGGTGAAGACCGCGAACTCGTATCGAGTCCAATGGTGGCAACTTATGATAAGGCGCCTAAAATGTCTGCTTCGTCCGTCACCGATGTAGCATTAGCTGCTATAGGGAAGCAAGTATATTCACTAGTGGTAATAAATTATGCCAATCCGGATATGGTGGGGCATACAGGTCAAATTGAAGCCACAGTGGAAGCTATTGAAACAGTAGACCGTTGTGTGGGGCGCCTGCTAGAAGGTGTAATTAAAGCAGGTGGCACGGCAATTATTACAGCTGACCACGGCAACGCAGAACATATGTTAGATGAAACGGGCAATCCTTGGACTGCTCACACTACAAACCCAGTACCCTTAATATTAGTCGAAGGCGAAGGAGCAAAAATCCCCGGACACGGTACAGAGGTTAACTTACGCTCAGATGGTAAGTTATCGGATATTGCCCCAACAATTTTAGACATTTTGCAAATTCCCCAACCTGTAGAAATGACTGGGAAATCCTTAGTACAATCTGCTGAGTACGAAGTGCGAAACAACCGCACACCTGTATCGGTGGGAATGTAGAATAGTAGACAGTTATAACGCGAGTAGGTGGGGCTTTGCCCTACTTACAAGGCTATTAACTATTAACCTTTTTTATCTAATTTTGGTTATGACCGTCACTAACATTGTTCAAGGAATCTGGACATTCTCTGCTGTTGGCTTAATTATTTTGGTATTACTTCACAGTCCCAAAGGTGATGGTATTGGCGCCATTGGTGGACAAGCTCAATTATTTAGCAGCACCAAAAGCGCTGAAAGTACTCTTAACCGTGTGACTTGGGCATTAACTGCTATATTTATGGGCTTGACCGTTGTATTAAGCGCTGGTTGGTTGCCTAAATAACCAGCAAGACATTATAGGGGAGGATAGGGCAATGGGAACGGAACAAAATTACTATAACCGTAACCCTAGACCCAATATCCTGTTTCTAGGAATATTATTAACTACTTGGCTGCTAGTTATAATCAACTCGCAGTTTATTGTCATTGGGCAAACACCTTCAATTACACATCCTTTACCATCAACACTCGCGCGTTGGCAAGACGCAAAAAATAGCGGTGATTATTTCGACGCTGTGAAACCAACGGAAGTAGGATATTTAGTCTGGTCAAATTTTCCCGTCAAGGTTTATATCGAAACGCCAAAAAATCTCAATAACAATCAAGCAGACACATGGGTAAAAGCTGTCTCATCAACAGTTCAAGAATGGAATGCTTATTTACCGTTACAGATAGTTAAGGAATCAGAGTCAGCGGATATTACGATTTTAAGAAAGGCGCCACCACTTCAAGGAAACCCACCGCGCGCGCGTTCTGCACAGACGACATATAATTTGTATACAAAAAATAATATCTTATACCATCGATTTAATATTTTATTAAGTCCCAGTCAAATGGGTGAATATCTTATTGCAGCCGTGCGGCACGAACTTGGACACGCATTAGGTATTTGGGGACATAGCCCACTACAAAGCGACGCTTTATACTTTTCCCAAGTCCGTAACCCACCATTAATCTCAACTAGGGATGTGAACACCCTAAAAAAGGTATATGAACAACCAACTAAATTAGGTTGGCAAAAATAAATTCTTGTATCTTGTGGAGCGGGCATCCCTGCCCGCCTCATTGTATAGGTATGTAAGAACGGGCAAGGATGCCCATTCCACAAGATAGTTAATTTAATTTTTAAAAGTTTTGAATTACAAAAACTCTTCTTAAAAATCAGTTAAATTTACCATCCCCAACTGCCAGGAATACCTTTAAATGGTCCTACGATATCTTTGGTTATCCAACCACCGTAGAAATTTCCTGGTTGCGGCGCCACTTTTTCACCATCTACATAACACGCATCCATTGGATGTGCATAAAAAGCTACATAATCTTTGAGAGATTCAAATTTAGGTGTGGGGTTAGGATAGAACCAGGCAACGTTTTGTAATTCTTTTTCACCTACACGCAATGTGTAATATCCTGCTGCTCCTTTCCACTCACAAAAACTAGATTGTGGCATTTTTATGAGATATTCCATCTTAATGTCCGCAGGTGGAATATAGTAAACTGGGGGATGGCTAGTTTCTAATACTCGCTTTGCATTGTGAGTATCAGCGATTATTTCACCGTTAAAAATAATCTGAATATATTTGCTCACATCTTCCAAACGTGGTGGACGTGGATAGTCCCATACTGACTCCTGTCCGGGTTGAGGTTCAATGCGTTGCGGTCTCATAAAGCTATAGTATAAGTATAATTACTCTAATTTTATATTAACAACTAAGCTTTATGACCAATAGCTAAAAAAGTAGTGATATCCCACCACACACCTTTTTCAGTAGCTAATGCTTCTATTCGTGTATCATATTCAGCTTTAATTTGCTCCCGTTGTAGATGTGGGTAACTTTAACAAAGGATTATCTTGGTAAGATATTTTCCAAATTGCTGTTGCAGAAGCGCGCGGAAGTTTCATTAGTTTTTAGATGTTGGCAAATATTGATTTGATTATTGTGTTTTTTGCGCTGTTACAAAAAATATTGATGCATCACACCAGGCGCCTTGTTCAGTTACTGGTAATGCTTGAACTTCTTTTATATATTCTGCAAAACATTCTTGCAGTTTTTCGGGCGCCAGTTGTTGTACTTGGTTGCCAAATACGTTTTTAGCGTTAACTTCCCATATTTGTTGTGCGCTATCTACGTCAGGGGTAAAATACCAGCCAAACTGCTCTTGTTGAATTGTAATATTCTGAAAACCTGCTGCTTCTAACAATTGCTGGCATTTTTGCGGTGTACCTAGTGGTGCATTTGGGTTGGGTACATTAATACCATATCTAGCTGTAACTTCTCGAAATAAAATAGAGGTTGTAAATGCATTTTCTGTCCAAGCGTTAAATACTAGTTTTCCACCTGGTTTGAGAAAACTATGCCATTTTTGTAAAGCTGTAGGAATATTAGTTAGATAACAAATTGCTAGCGAACACAATATTACATCAAAACTGTTTTGCTCAAAGTCTATTAGTTCGGCATCAGCTTCGATAAATTCTACATTTTGTAAACCAGAGGCAGCTAGTTTTTGTTTAGCATTACTTAACATCCCCGCAGAAATATCTATTCCAATTACTTTGGATTGGGTGCCTGCTTTTTCTGCTGCTGCTAAGGCTAATATTCCTGTACCTGTGGCAATGTCTAATATTGTGCGCGCGCTTTGTAGGTTTGCTACTTCTATTAATCGCTGGGCAATTGGTATGTAAAATCTACCACTGTCATAATTGGTACGAGAATTAAAGTCAGCGAGTAATTGCTGTTTGTAGTGTTTTATCTGTTCTGGTTCTGACATGGATATGCTTTTTATGTTCTCTGTTTCTCTGTGTAAGAGTGGTAATTATTTTTTTACCACAGAGGCGCAGAGGGAACAGAGGTTATATCATAATACATCAATAATGATTCTTTTGCCTGTGGATTCAGAATCAGAAAAATTATAATAAGATTCCCGACTTCTTAGAGAAGTCGGGTGTTTCCGGGGCTGTGGTTGTCAGTGGCACTGTGAATATTGCCATTCCCTAGATAGTTTATAAATAAAAATCCATACCGTAAATAATATTATTGTGCAGACCGCACGCAACAGATGCACTCATCTCAAGCTACAATCCTAAATATGAAATTAATACTCGTGGCGCCTGACTACTCGCTGTATACTGCGTTTCAACAATACTTTGCTTACTTCCCGAATGTTGAAATAGTCAATAATTACTTTGAGCAGCTAAAAGAATTTGATTGCTTGGTAAGTCCTGCTAACTCGTTTGGAATGATGGATGGTGGTATGGATGCGGCAATTATCAAGTTCTTTGGTATTTCTCTAGAAAAGAGAGTCCAGCAGCAAATACTTGAAGATTATTTGGGAGAACAACCAGTTGGTACATCATTTATTATTGAAACTGGACATCCTAAACATCCTTTTTTGGCACATACTCCTACAATGCGGGTGCCAATGACTATTAAATGTACTGATGTCCCTTATACAGCAATGTGGGCAATGCTATTGGCAATTCGACAACACAATAGAAATTCCAATCACCCAATTAATAGCGTAGCTTGTCCTGGGTTGGGAACAGGCATTGGACGAGTACCTTATTGTGAAGCAGCTAGACAGATGTCCGTTGCTTATGACCATTTTGTTTATCCATCAAAGGTTATCAACTGTTTTGTTGCAGCATCAAGGCAACTACAAATTTGGGAAGGGTCGTGAATACAAAAACCTAAAAAATACCCCCAACCCCCTTAACAAGGGGGGCTTTAATCCTCTTTTTTTCCCTTAATAATGAAACTTTAATTTCTCTTATTCCCCCCTGATCAAGGGGGAATGGCACGAAAAAAGGCAGAGGGCAGGGGGCAGAGGGCAGAAGGATGCGGAAGAATAAGGT
>NZ_JBXXZH010000057.1:0-42143 GCF_059640475.1 Calothrix sp. CBUCES-K 9914 | reverse complement strand
CTTCTTCATATTTTGTTGGGTTGCTGCGAAGTACTGGTGCAATCGCTGCTGCAACTGCCTCAGCCTTTTTTAATATTGGTGACATTACAGTAAACGCAATGTCATTACTGTTACCATCATGAATTGATTGAATAATTAAATCAACATCGACCTTTTGATGTGCAATTTCTCTAAACAAACGCGCGGCAACTCCAGGTTTATCAGGAACTCGTAACAAAGCTATTTTGGCTTGGTTAGCATCAAACTCAACTGCATCAACTGGACGGGCAATTTCTAAATTTATCAGCGAACGTTCTTCTTGTTTTTTTGAAGTTACCCAAGTACCTGGTTGATCACTCCAACTCGAACGCACTACTAAAGGCATACTATAGTTACGAGCAATTTCTACCGCACGTGGGTGTAAAACTTTTGCCCCTAAAGAAGCGAGTTCCAACATTTCATCACAGGTAATTTCGTCCATTAACTGCGCTTCGGGAACTAGTCGCGGGTCAGTAGTGAGAATACCTGGAACATCGGTATAAATTTCGCAAAAGTCTGCTTTTAATGCTGCCGCTAATGCTACTGCTGATGTATCCGAACCACCCCGTCCCAAAGTCGTAATTTCTAACGCTTCAGTACTGCTAATACCTTGGAAACCAGCAACTACAACTACTTTACCTTCTTTAAGGTGACGCTCTAATCTTTCGGTTTCGATGTGTAAAATCCGTGCGCGCGTATGGTGAGCTTCTGTGACAATTCCTACTTGGGCGCCTGTCATTGAAATCGCTGGTTGCCCAATTTCTTGTAAAGCCATACTCAACAAGGCAATAGTAACCTGTTCCCCCGTCGAAAGCAGCATGTCCATTTCCCGACGGTTGGGAGTTTTAGAAATTTCATGCGCTAACTTAACAAGTCCATCCGTGGTTTTACCCATCGCAGAAACCACTACAACAACTGAATTCCCAGCTTTGACAGCTTTGCAAATACGTTGTGCTACCGTTTGGATGCGTTCCACCGAACCAACAGATGTACCACCATATTTTTGTACTATTAGCGACATAACTTTAATGAAGTATACTAGAGCCTGTTATTTTGAAGTACTTTAGATTACTAACTTATCAGAATCTAACGATATGTTGAAGGAAAACTTTAGTTTAGATTCTGGCCACCCGCAACGATTGCTATTTAATACGATGTTTAAATTCATATACGACCAGCATTCCTGCGGCAACGACCATTGGTAGAAGATAGTAAATCGCGCGGTAAGCTAGCATTGAACCAAAAAGTGCGGCGCCAGAGATTTTTGAAGAGAGAATTACTAAGATTATCGTTTCAAATACACCTAGTCCGCTAGGAACGTTACTGGCAACACCTGCAAACATTGCAAGCAGGTAAACTCCTAAAAAGTCAAGATAAGAAAGCGGTGTATTTGCAGGCAATAATACATAAAGGACACCTGTTGCTAATAGCCAGTCTAAGCTAGATATGACAACTTGTATAAATCCAGTTTTGAAATTTGGAAATCTAAACTCATGACCCCGTATAACTAGGGGTTGCTTTAAAAATATACTGCCTAGTAAATAGATAAAAACTAGTACTAAAAATAATACACCTACTGGACGAGCATCGCTGAAGGGTACGTGTAGTTGCGGTGGTATTTGTAACGGGTTGACTACGAACATCAACCCTGCGACATTTAATATTCCTAGCCAGAAAGTGATATTTTCAAAGGCCATGACCTGCGCGATGTCAACAGCAGCTACTCCCCAACTCGCATAATATCTATACCGAACGGCGCCACCTGTCAATATACCAAAACCAATCGTGTTGCTAAAAACGGCACTAATAAAACCGACAAAGGCTATTTTATTCCAGCTAAGTGGGCGCCGAATATAAGCAAAAGCCAAAATATCATATGCTGCCAGTATTATATATCCTAGTGCAGTCAACCATATTGATAAACTCAAGCGACTTTTGGGAATAGCATTGATAGCATTCAATACATCACGGTAATTATAAGCGCGTAACTCATGGCTGATTGCCCATATTGAAAGAATGAGCAAAACCAAACCAATCAGCGAAGTGAAATTTAACTGGAGTTTTTTAAACATAAATCAAAAATTAGGGTTATATTCGCAAACTTGCCATTCAGAAGACACAGAATCAACACAATACTTATATAAGCTATAAACTGTAAAGACAAGTTATAACTATCAGTTTGAGCGCGCATAAGGTATTATTTATGACTAGCAGTCATAAGTGTGATTGTGTTTTATTTCTGACTCTGAATTTTTACAAACGATGGATGACTCCGCGCGCGACGCTTTGCATGGTTCTACAATTCATCTGCGACCAGGGGTAAATTTACAAGTTTGCCACAGTCCAGGTAGTACACCGAAGATTGTATTTTTACATGGGGGAACAGGGAATCGTTTTAATTTACGCGCGCAGTATGAGTTTGGTAAAAATCTGGGTTGGGAGGTTCTTGCTTACGACTTGGCTGGACATGGACAGTCAAGTTCCTATGCTCGTTATTCAATTGGTCGGCACTGTCGAGATTTAAAAAAATTATTGCAGCGCTTTGGTATCTCGTCACCGATATTGTGCTGTCACAGTTACGGTGTGCCTATAGGTTTAGAATTTGCCCAGCGTAACCCAGTTAGTGGAATTATTGCCATTGCTGGTGGCGCCCATAATTTGGCGCCGTGGTGGGAAATTCCACTGATGAAATTTATGGCTTGGGGTGGGAGATATATTTTCCTTTTACCTAGCATACAGTCATTAAGCAACCGTTTATCGAGTTCATACACTCATAATACAATCGCCCAATTTTTTATAGAGTGCCCTGTAACTACAGATATAAGAGCGTATAAAGCTTTAGAGATTTTTTGGGACTATAGTTTCTTTACCCGTAACCCTGTACCAAAAATTTCTCATATCCCAGTATTAGTGATTAGTGGCGGCAAAGACCCAACGTTTACAGTTGAGATGGGTGATGAGTTAGCGAGTATATTTGTTAACCGTACTCACTTACATGTCAAAAACGCCGGACATTTGGTAATGGCTGAATGCTCGGAACTAGTAAACGCAGCAATTAGCGATTGGGTGAAAAAGCTGGTAACGGATGTAACGGATGATTAAAAATAAATACACACAAATCAATTATCTAACTTATTGTTATGGTCAAGCACAAACATAAATTATTTTTACTGATATCGCTGTTAACTTTATTTGGTTGTGGATATTTTCGTGATATTACAGCGAAAGCGCAATCATATTCCACCTGGAACGGTCGTCTCAAACCCCGTCAAGACGTGATGAATATTCTTCCTCCTCAACCAAGTACTAGCGACCTTGCAATTCCTTTAACGTATATAATTGAAAATTATACTAGTACTGCGATGAGTGGAAATCGCACTTACGGTGTTTCTTTACCTCCTGGTTACGACCGGAATAAAACTCAACGCTATCCGGTTGTTTTCCTGCTCCACGGTGGACATGGTAATCCTAAAGACTGGTTTGAGCAAAAAGGCAACGCGCTAAAAACTTTACAAAACTTATATGCAACTGGCAAACTCTCACCGAGTATTGTTGTTACTCCTGATGGGAATGATAAACGTGGCTCAAGTCGCTATTGGGATCCACAATATATAGATGGACCAAATGGTAAAGTGTCTACAGCGGTTGGTGAAGAGCTAGTTAAAGTTATACAATCGAGATACCGTACTCTCCCAAATCCTGACTTTTGGGCAATTGGTGGTTTATCTTCGGGTGGATGGGGCGCCGTCAATGTCGGATTACAGAATTCCAAAAATTTCTCAGTTCTATTTAGCCATAGTGGTTACTTTAGAGATAAAAGCGGTCCGAAGAACAGTCCTATCAGCTACATCAAAACAATGGCGCCTGCGTCTTTGAAAAAACTGAGAATTTATATGGACTCTGGGATATCAGATACTGAAGAACTCGATGAAGCGAAAGCCTTTAGTGAGGTACTGAGCCAACACAAGGTTTATAATTCATTTCGCTCCTTTCCAGGCAGCCATACTTGGGATTATTGGCGTACACATTTGAATGATTCGTTGACATTCGTTGGTGAACAATTCAAAATTGCTCAAATTGCACATGCAGCAGATAATCTGGGTTTTGACAATCCCAAAACTGCGCCAAATTAACAAAATTAATCAAAAATTAATCATTATTGCCAATTGTGGCTCTAATATTAACTCTAGTACCCAGGTTATAATCTGTTTAAACTTGGGTAATAATTATGTTTAATAACTCTTAACGAAAATTAGAGATGTAATGCGCTCGAATTGTAATTAAAGATAAATGAAGTTGGTTTTATTATATAAAGTTTGTTCAGATGAAATTTTACAAGAAATTAGTAGGAATTTTGGGTGTACTTGCTGTACTTACGGGTGCTGGATACTGGTATGTTTTTGTTTTAGGCGCCCCACAGTTTGACCCACCGAAAGAGGTAACGGACACAGAGTTGAAGTTTAAGATTGAGACTTTTGAAAGTCAAGCAATGCAAAGCACTCGAAAATACGGTATTATTTTTCCTCCGGGATACGATAAAGATTTGCAAAAACGCTATCCAGTTATATTTTTGTTACATGGTGGTCATGATAATGAACGCGCGTTTGTCGATAAATATGCCACCATCAATACGCTTGCGGAATTGTACAGAACCAAAAAATTACCGCCGGCAATTATAATTACACCTGACGGTAACGATAAACGCGGCTCTAACCCTATATATGACTCAGATTATTATGATGGACCGAACGGAAATGTTGGGACTTTGATTGGTTCCGAGTTGGTTCAGTTAGTCAAACAGCGCTACCGTGTGCTATCTGAACCGAAGTATTGGGCAATGGGAGGAGTTTCTTCTGGGGGATGGGGGGCGTTTAACATTGGCTTACGTCATCTCGATAACTTTAATATACTCTTCAGCCATACTGGTTACTTTACTGATGATAGCGGCGCCGTTAATAGTCCGCAAAATATAGTACAACAACTGTCACCTCAACAGCGCGCGAGTTTACGAGTTTATTTAGACGCAGGCAAAAATGACACTGACTTACTCGCATCGACTCGTAAATTTCACGAAACATTAAACAAACTTGGTGTCAAAAACGTTTACTATGCTTTTCCAGGTGGACATGGGTTATCAGGCCCTGATATTGGCTGGAATTATTTTCACAAACATTTAAAAGGTTCGCTATCTTATGTAGGTAGTCAGTGGCAAAGCCTTATAAATGTAAAACCAAATGCAAAACCATCCCACCCAAAATCAAAATCGTAATTGTTACCTTATACTGTATCGTAATATACATAAAATTAAAAAATCAATTGCAGTGATAACGAAATAAGGATAATTAGATGTCAAGAAACCAAAAACCAAAATCGTTTGACCAATGAATAATGAATTAAAAATCAAAATCGGGCTTTGGAGTGCATCGCTACTTACTGGTTTAGTAGGGGTGGTAAACTTACTCTCATCAGTCACACCAAATTTGTATGGTAGAAACCATTTTCTAAAGCATTTCTTACCATTTGAAATCCGCGCAGGTGGTCATGTATTTGCAGCATTAACAGGATTTATACTGTTGACGTTATCGACTAATTTACTGCGTCGAAAACGAATTGCTTGGTTAATCACAGTTACTTTATTAGTTTTATCGATTATTAGTCATATATTTAAAGGTTTAGATTACGAAGAAAGTTTACTTTCAGGTGTATTGTTGATACAGTTGATTGCAATGCGTCACGTGTTTACCGCGCGTTCTGACCGTCCTTCAATAGCACGAGGAGTCAGAGTACTAATTGGCGCCTTATTATTTACGCTTGCATATGGAACAATAGGATTTTATTTATTAGACGGTAAATTTACAGAAGATTTCAATTGGAGTGAAGCGGTTATACAAACTTTAGCGATGTTTTTTACCGAGGATAACTGGGGACTTCGGCCAAAAACCAGATTTGGAGATTTCTTTGCTAATTCTATCTATATAATTGCTGTCGGTACAATTGCATATGCTTTATTTTCAATTTTACAACCAGTATTTTTACGAAGTAAAGCGGCGCCAGAAGAAAGACAAAAAGCCAAGGAAATAATTGAAAACTACGGTTGTTCTTCGTTGGCTTCATTTGCTTTATTAAGTGATAAAAGTTACTATTTTAGCCCATCAAATAGAAGTGTAATTGCATATGTACAAAAAGGACGCGGCGCCATCGCATTAGGAGACCCAATAGGAGCAAAGGAAGACCGTTCTGAAGCAATAGTAGGATTCAAAGTGTTTTGTCAACGTAACGATTGGCATCCAGCATTTTATCAAACTTTACCTGATGATATTGACTTATATAAATCAGTAGGTTTTCGAGTTATTCAAATTGGCGAAGAAGCAATTGTAGACCTAAAGGCATTTACCACACAAGGTAAAGCTGGTAAGAACTTGCGTACAGCACTTAACCGCATGAGTAAAATGGGGTTTGATGTAAAATTTTATAAACCGCCAATTAGTGATGAATTAATACGTCAGTTAAAACCTGTGAGTGATGAGTGGTTGCAGACAGTACAAGGTTCAGAGAAACAATTTTCTTTAGGTTGGTTCGACGAAGAATATTTACGTGGAAGTGAAATTGCTGTAGTTGAATCAAACGAAGGAGAAATAACAGCATTTACAAACATAGTTCCTGAATATCAACTCAATGAAGTTACAAATGACTTAATGCGTCATCGCAAGTCCATCGAAAACGGCACGATGGACTTTTTGTTTATTTCGATGTTTCAGCATTATAAAGAACGTGGTTACGACAGCTTTAATATAGGATTAATTGCATTAGCTGGAGTTGGGGAAAGCTTACAAGGAAAAACAGGGCGCCGAGATAAAGTATTCAAATATCTATATGACCACTTGCAGCGCTTCTATAATTTCCAAGGGTTGCGTGCGTACAAAGACAAATTTCAACCGCGCTGGGAACCACGTTATTTGGTTTACCCTAGTGTGACAGCTTTACCCGATGTTGTTGTCGCATTAGTACGCGCGGACTCTGGTGATAGACTCTGGGATTATTTTAAACCCGGCGCCTAAATATTCCCCCGTAGGGTAGGCGTCCTGCCTGCCCTACATCAGAAACGGGCAAGGATGCCCATCCCACAAGAGTGTATATATTAGTTTTGATAGTAATATTAATTACCACAGAGTCGCAGAGGGCACAGAGAAGAACACAAAAAAATACTAAGTGATGGTGCAGTTAGGTGGAATAAAAGTGACGAGTTTCTAATTGAAAGAAATGGAAAAATAGTGTCATACGGACAAAATTAATTAATACAAAATTTATGTATAATCTAAAAGAAAATCTCCCAAATAACTCTAATACTTCAAAAGAGTATCTTAACAAAGTCTTAAATCAATTATTGATTGATTATAAAGACACGCGAGAGGAGCGTCGAAAACTTGTAAATTGGGAAGAATCCAAAGATTTTTCAATTCTAGGTGAAATCGAAATTTTTACAGACAAGATTAGGGGGTATGCGTCTCAATTAACAACCAATGCTAATATAAAAAATCCTCAAGAATCTATAGAAGAATTGAAGCGAATACAAATATTTAATATTTCTGATTTTATCGAATGGTATTTTACATATGATACAGAGTATCCTCAACTAAGAAACTATATAGAAAAACTCAACTATTTGCGTTTGCTCATTATCGAGTATATTAGTCAATATCAATTAATTGTAGCTGCATGAAAAGGTTTGCGATAAGTTACAGTATTGTTACAAATTTATATTTTCAATCCGTAGCAACCATTGGTTAAAATGCTGACATTCCCGACGTATTGTATCTAAACCAATATCTATAGCAAGCAGCGAACCATGCAGCGGTTTATCATATCCATTGCAACAATTACGAATTCGTTTCGATGGCGCCGTTAGTGGGCTATCGTTAATATGTTCAGGTGAAGGGAAGGCATTACGCTGGGCTTGCAAAATACTAACTACACTTTCATCGAACCACGCAGCAAACACTTGTGGCTGACTATACAAAAGCCCCTCAAACTCGTGAACCAGTAAATTAGGAATAAAATTTTTGTTACCGATATCTTTGCCCATCTCAATTTCTAGATATTCAGCCTTTTGGAAGGGGTCGCTCGTTTTAGGTAGAGAAATCACTCCCGGAAAATCATTGGGTAGAGCGTACATATCAAACATTGTGGTAAGTAGGTAGGCACAATTAAACTGAACTATATAAACTTATGTAAAGTGTCGTAAATGCTTTAAAGATAAGCTTTTTAGCCAATTTATATTTCTTAATCCAGTTGCGTTTTTCAGCACCCACCTACTTAACTATTGCCGATTTATCTTCAAGGCACTTAGGATTTAATTGTGGTTTAATTTTGGCATAGCTCACTACACCTCCTTTGCTAGTTGAACTAGTTTTTACGAGAATTGGGTTGAGGTATATATTTTTCTCTTGAAAATAGCTGTAAAGTAGTTCCCTAACAAAAGTTTCCTCGGTTTGCCCTTCAACAAAAACATTTACTCGAATCACCGTGAAGGTCTCCCTGCAAAAACATTTTTCTTCCAAAGCTCACCTAAGCTATAGTCTTCAAGCCAAGCTTCTAGTTGATGCTTATTCAACCTCCGAAGTAATGATTTCCCGTCATTGCGGTCTACAACAATCACATCATCCGCATCAAATTCGTTGAGCAGTTCCACGGACTGAGTTGAAACTATTACCTGTTTGGAAGTAGTACGCATTAATGAAGCGAGTACGGTTATGGCATAGGGATGAAGCCCCAATTCTGGCTCATCAATCAAAATTGTCTCAGGTTGGAGCTTCTCAGGTTGTAAGAAAACAGTTGCTAGACAGATGAAACGTAATGTGCCATCCGAAAGTAAATGTGCTTTAAAAGGAATATCCTGCCCTCGCTCGAACCATTCTAATTCAATTACATCTTGATTTTGTGGAGAAGGACGCAGGTAAAAGTCCCCAAAGAATGGCGCCACAAGCCGAATGGTTTTAATAATTTTCTGATAGGATGCTGGGTAACTGTCACGCAATAGGTACAAAAAGGATGCAAGGTTACGAGCATCAGGTCGCAGATAAGCGTTGTCATTTATACCGTGTAGTTGTTTGACATAAGCACTGTCGCTTGTATCATGAAAATGGTAAACTCGCCACTGCTGCATAACCGATAAAACGTATTCATCAATACTTGTCTGAGTATTTGTGAAAGCCTTAGTCTCAAAATGTCCTTTGCCAAGTGTACGCTCACCATCTATGTTTGACCAAAAAGACTCTCTAGCAAACATTAGGTGATTATCTTGAGTTGGTTCTAATTCGGTAAAGTACCCATTATTGCCAAAGTATAACTGAAACTTCAGTTGCTCCGTTGTTTTCCGACCATAGTACAATAGTGCATCAGGACTACCCTGGCGACTAACAAAAACTTGCAGGTTCTGCTCAAATAATTGCTGTATCATACGGAAAAAGCCGATGAAATTGGATTTTCCGGCGCCGTTAGCTCCAATCAAAACGTTGAGTTTCGATAGTTCCAGGTCACACTCAGCAATAGACTTAAAGCCTTTTAGAACTATTCTTGACAATTGTTTATCACTATAAGTCCCCGACATGGAGCAACCTCCCAATATTCAGGCGTTAACTATGTGTAGTGTATACAGAATTTTTAGTTGATGCTAATTGCTCTAGTAATTCTGTTGCCAAAGTAGGTGTGTCATAGCGATTAATTTCAGCTTTAAAGCTTTCTGCTTTTTCTTTATACTTCGGTGTGCTAAGAATCTTCATTACAGCATCTTGAATTTGTTTAAGTGTAGGTGTACTAGTTTGTAAATCTATTCCAGTTCCAGTCCATTGAACTCTGGCGCCAATTTCGGGTTTTTCTTCAGTTTGACCAGCTGTTACCATTGGCACACCAAAAGCTAAAGCTGTCTGCACACCATTAAATCCACCGTTTGTTACCATTACATCTACATAAGGTAACAGATAAGCATGAGGAATAAATTTTTCTAACCTAACGTTTTTGGGAATTGAATTAAGTTGTAGACTTTCTATTGGTTGTCCTCCTGTTGTCACTATTAATAATACATCTTCGTTTGCGAGAGCTTCAATTGTTGGCAGTATTAAATCTTTTGCTTCTGTTGCAACTGTTCCTTGGGTGACGTGAATTATCGGTTTATCTAATTTTAAATCATCCCAGCAAGCAGGAGGTGTAAATGCAGGCGCCGGAGGTAAAAAAGTTCCAATAAAATGAATTTGTGGTGCAAGGTCGCTACGAGGATACTCAAATGATGGCGTAGTGCCTTGTAGATAAAGAAATGGAGATAAAGCAGCATTGAAAAAATCCTGTGATTTCTTTGGTAGTCCAACACTTTCTCGGCACTGGTCAAGATGAACCGTTACATCACGCATTAAAATATTCTGTGATAGGTAATTCAGAAACCTATTTCGTAATTTTTCCCCCCAAGAATTACCAGGTGGAATTCCTAACCCAAATGGTGCCGTATCTTTACTGTTAAAAGGTAGCGCTGACATGCCAAACGCTGCCCAAGGTAAGTCTGTTTTTTCATGTAACCATGAGATACCAAGGCAGAAAACATCACATAGCAGAACATCAGCCGGAAATTCATTTAATATATTAGTTAAATCTTTAAGTTGTGTTATTGCTGAATCAATAAAGCCGTGTTTTAGGTAAAATTTAAACTGCGCTACTCCCTTTAAAGCATCTTTTTGTTCTATCCAAGCTTGAGGAATAGTATCAATGTCAGTAAAATCTATGCCTGTGCGGATAGGAACGTGACTGGCGCCAGTTGCTTCAATCTTTTCTTTAAAACCTTTTCCAGTATACCAGCATACTTCGTGACCGCGTTCAACGAGCTTACGCGCGATTGGTAAAGCTGGGTTAACATGACCAGCAGCAGCAATTGTAGCAATTAAAAAGTTAGTCATATTTATCACTATTTTTTTGTTATACGTACACGTAATTGATTTTGAGTTTTGGGAGGAACTAAGACTGGCGCCAGTGCAGAATATTCTGGTGTTACGGAAAAACGGTAGTAACGCAGTAACATAGCTAGAAAAACTTTGATTTCAAGGAGCGCAAACTCTCGACCGATACAAACATGGGCGCCACCTCCAAACCCTAGTAATGAAAACGGGACTTTTTTATCTTCTTCGCGTCCAAGTGCAAAGCGGTCTGGGTCAAACTGTTCTGGGTTGGTATAAATTTCTGGCAACCGATGCGTGACAAATTGAGAAATAATAATTGTCCACCCCGGTTCTATTCGATATCCTGCATATTCAATCTCTTTGACCACACCTCGAACTATCAATGCTGTAGGTGGATATAAGCGCTCAATTTCTTTGAGAAAGTTGGTCATTTGTGGTAACTTTCTCAAATGTTCGATATTTAATTTGTCCTTGACAACTTGTTCAAGTTCCTCTAGAAGACGCTCTCGCCAATCCGCGCGTGCTGCCAGTTCAAACATTGCCCAAGACAACATTCCCGCTGTTGTGAAGTGAGAAGCATTGACCAAATGTATTATCTCATCCATGATTTGGTTTAATGACAGTGCATTGTCTTCGCTATCTATATCTATATCTATTGCTGCTAAAAATAATCCCAATGCATCATGTGACAATTGTAAATTCTGGTTTCGTCTTCTTTCTGTAATCATTGCTTGGAGTTGATGCTTTAACAAAGCCCTTGCGAGTTGCCCCTTTCCAAAAGCTGTGAATGGTAAATTAACTCGAAGTAATGACAGGGAAGCTTGTAATTGAGCATTATATAACTGCTCGATTTCATCAATTTCTTTGTCTGCTTGCACTCCTAGTAATAATTTAGCCCCTACTAGCAAAGTCATTTTTCGCAGTGCGTCTATCAAAACTATCTCACCAAGATTTGCCCAAGTACTCAAACAAGCTTGTGTAATCTCCTGCATTGTCTCAAGATAGCTAGTAATTGTCACACCGTGAAACGCTGGCATCATTAAACGTCGCGTCGTTGAATGTTGTTGTCCATCTTGAATCATTAGCGTTTTTCCAAACGCTGGTTCCACAAAATATCGCCAACCTAGATACGAAGATAGACGTTCTGCTTGCTCAACCAGTACTAACTTATTTGCCTCGGCACCGATTAAAACTGCACACTTTTGTCCTAATAGTCGCATTTTGAATACAGAACCATAGCGCTGCCAACTTTGCAGTAAAGAGTAACCTTCATTTCTAGCAAATTGAAGGTCGCCAATAATTGGTACACCAAAACTACCCGGCATTTCTAGAGCCGATTTGAGTTGTTGCATTTTATCTAATGAATTAAAAATTTATTTCATAAATACAGCATGAAATAACCGCACGCTATTTGTCAATAGTTAATTAAAAATTTAATTTATAGTTTGAGTCTAAAAGGTGGTAACTATGAGCGAAAGCTTGTAAAGTCAGATAATAAGCTTGCAAGACGCAATAACTGTGGGCAGTATAGATAATACACAACCATCATCAAAAGTCAACCGGGCAACTCGTGATGCCGAGGTGACAAAACAGCAAATTCTGGATGCCGCAGAAATTGAGTTTGCGAAAAATGGGTTATTTGGCGCCCGAACCGATGCGATAGCCAAAAGTGCGCGAGTGGCGCCGAGGATGATTTATTATTACTTCCAGAGTAAGGAAGGGTTGTATCAAGCAGTGTTGGAGCGACCAGCATCAGAGTTTCAACAGATGTTGGAGCAAATGAATTTGGAGGAACTACCAGCAAAAGAAGCATTACAAGTGTTTTTGCGAACAGTAATAGCTTATGAAATTTCCCATCGTTATCAAGGGATGCTGTTATTTCAAGAAGCAAATCAAAATCAAGGTAAATATTTTCAGCAAACAAATTGGTCGCAACCACTTACATACGTTACCAAGATATTAGAGAAGGGAATGCAAGAAGGGACTTTCTGTAAACAAGACCCATATATGACAACACTGACGATAGCGGGGATATGTGTTTTTTATGCAAATGCCTATGAAAATTTAAAACACCTAACCCCGGATGTTGAGTTACTAAGTGATGAAATGATTGAACGTTACACGCAAGCAGCAATAAACTTAGTGTTAAATGGTGTACTTGCTTAAACACATACCAATATTCCCGACTTCTTAAAGAAGTCGGGAATCTTATTTGTAATCCACCTCGACGACTGGCAAGTTCTTTTTCTAGTTTATCTTCGTCTAATAAATGTTTACCAGAAGCAACAATTCTAGCACGAATTTGCCGTAAACGTTCTCCCAAAGGAAGTTTATTAGGAGAGTTTTTAATATGAAGAAATTCAACAAAATCTAAGAGGATGTTTGAAAAGTTATTTTTAATACATAATCCTTCTGTTAATCCCCCCAACCCCCCTTAATAAGGGGGGGCTTAAATGCCTCTTTTTCCCCCTTATTAAGGGGGGCAAGGGGGATTTTCCAAGGCTATAGTTTAATTTTATACTTTTCAAACAAAATCTAAAACTTTCTCCTGTTTTTATTTTGGAAGAGAATGCCATTTCACTAATAAATCTTGTTCTGGACTCATTTGTATTTACCTAGGACTGTTACAACTTAGTATTGTTTTAAGGTACTTTTTTTATATTCATTTATGCGTCATACGCGTCTGCATTTTTAGTGAAGATATTAAAAGAGGTTGGGTTTCACATACAGCGCGTTTAGTACTATTCTCTGTGTAACCAATTCAAAATACCTAAACCCGCAACTAAACCTACAAAGTTTCCTGTGATGCCGTTCATGTTAGCTAAGGCGACGAAAATATCAAGCGCGCGTATAATACGGTTAGGGTCAATTAAAGCAACACCTTGAGGAACAGCAATTGACTTTGCCAGTAGCACTCCTAAAGTAACGCCACCTCCTATAATTGATGTTAGCATTCCTATCAAACTGGAAATAATACCCCATCGTACAATTTGCATTACTTCAGATTTTTTAGGATGCGTGCTAATATCACCATTGCGGAGTCGTCTAGCAAGTCTTGTTTGTCGAAACGCTAAGTAAACATTAAATAAAAGCAGTAATATTCCGCAACCTGCCCAAAATATCCCAATTCCAAGACCTGGCGTAGCGGATTGATTGTAATTAACTGCTACTCCTGGTACTGATGTGGGGGGTGTAATAGTTTGGCTGAAACTGCGTCCAGTAATGGCAAATAACAAAGTTAGTCCCGCAGCAACAGCAAACCCAAGTTCCACCCAAAAACCAATCCATCCTGCTAGCCGTAAAATACTACCAATTTGTTCCAGCTTTCGCTCAATTCTGTCTACATTTGACCTAGTTTCCATCTCACTTTCTCGTTAACTTCTCTGTACAGACATAATTAATCGTGTCTCTACTCTGCGTAGTCTGTGTCTCTGTGGTCAAAATTTAATAGCCCAGAGACACAAAATAAACCGGAAGGAAAAATAAAATTATGTAGTTGTATAGAATATTTACACTGAATTTACACTGATATTGAAACAGTTTCTCTAAAAATTTACTTCTATCTTGAGTCACAATTAATATTTGGTGCGTGACACCACCAATCATTGCGCTTCGTTTCACAATAGTAAGTGGTGTCACGCACCCTACAAATATTAACAACAGTGCCATACACCAACTAGCACAAACAGGTAAACCTGTGCAACTAGGTACATTTGAACGACAACATAGACCTGGCGCCGAGCAAATTATCGGGCATCCAGCTTCAGAGCAAGAACCAGAACTAGTCCACGCTGCCAACCCATCAGGAAAATCATAGTCACAAAATCAATGTAGAGACGTTACATGTAACGTCTCTACTCTACAACAATCAAAATCAAACGTTTACATCATCAAGTTGACTACTAGCCAGTAGCCTACAAGCACGGAAACTACACCTACCCACAATTTCGCTTTATCCATAGGTCAATATCAAAGGTGAATTTTACAGATTGAGTACTTTGAATCTGGACAACAACATTTGAAATGAATCAGTTTGTTAAATCTTTCTGTAATTTTAATTACCATTTTCAACTGTCAAACTGCACTTAAGGTAATGTGTACTCTCTGATTAAAAAGATGTTATTTAAGTATCGAATGTGTCATCCCGGACGGAGTAAAGTATCTCGCTTCATAATAGATACGCTTTGTGAAATGCTATTCTATAAGAAAACGCTTTACGTGCGTAAAGTTAACATTTTATACATAGATTCGACAAATAAACATCTACTAATGATTTAAACAAGCTGTCAGCAATTACAACGCATTCCTTAAGCAGTGTGAGGTTTTTACTGATTCATCACAACGTACAGCTAATGTAAAAACTTAATAAACGGGTATAGTATTACTCTCACAAGTATAATACCAGTTATACGTTTACCAGCTTCCTTATATAGCTGTACTAAATGCTTACTATTATTGTAGCAATTGCATTAGTACTAAAAATCTTACGTATGGTGGTTGTCAGTTATAAAAATTTTTATCTAACTCAAACCGAACCTGAAAAGTCTGATTTAAACTGTCGCTCGATAGCTATCTAAAGGCATATTCCGATAAAAATATTTCTTGTGGTAGTATAATTTCAATACTTCGGGTAGATAGTTTTCCACTTTTCAAACCCTTAAAGTTCTTATCAGAATCTCAAATGCACCTTTAAATCAGCTTAACGTTTATTAACACAGATAAGACTATCACAGGCGCCGTTCAAGGGACGCAAGTGTGTCTAAATCACATTTAAGGAGAAAAAAATGCGGATTGCTCAAGTTGCTCCATTATGGGAAAGAGTACCACCACCAGGTTACGGTGGCACTGAGTTAGTGGTGGGGTTGCTGACAGATGAATTGGTTCGACGTGGACATGAAGTAACGCTTTTCGCTTCGGGAGACTCGCTTACTTTAGCAAAGCTTGAATCGGTTCATCCCCGCGCGTTGCGGTTGGACTCAAATGTTAAGGAGTACGGCATTTATGAAATGCTACAACTTAACTGGGTATACGAAAGGGCTTCGGAGTTTGATGTTATTCATTCTCATGTGGGCTTTAGTTCACTACCTTTCGTGAATCTAGTTTCGACACCTACAGTTCACACCCTACACGGTATTTTTACGCCTGACAATGAGAAGATGTTTAAGCACGCCAAGCGTCAGCCGTATATCAGCATTTCCGATTCACAACGTGAACCAAGATTAGACTTAAATTATGCTGCCACAGTCTATAACGGTATAGATGTTGCCAGCCACAAATTTTTCCCTCAACCTTCCGAAGAACCTTATTTAGCCTTCGTCGGTCGTTTATCTCCAGAAAAAGGACCTCACCACGCGATAGAAATAGCCAAGCGTTCAGGATGGACTTTAAAAATGGCTGGCAAGGTTGACGTGGTAGACGTTGAGTACTTTGAACGTGAAGTCAAACCTCATATCGATGGTGAGCAAATTCAGTATTTGGGTGAAGCAAATCATATTCAAAAGAATGAACTTATGGGACGTGCGGCAGTAACGCTATTCCCAATAACCTGGCGTGAACCTTTTGGTCTAGTAATGGTTGAGTCAATGGCTGCTGGTACACCAGTTATTGCGATGAAAATGGGTTCTACACCTGAAGTTATCGCGCATGGTAAGAGTGGTTTTGTTTGTGAAAGCGTTGATGAATGCGTCGAAGCTATTAATAAAGCTGTTGCTCTCGACCGTAATGTTTGCCGTGACTACGTTTGGCAGAACTTTAGCGCTCAGAAAATGGCTGATGGTTACGAAGCAGTTTACCGTCAAGTTATAGCCGAACGTTTAGGAAAGAGAAACGGACACTTCAAAGGTTCAGTTGTTGCAGCAACAAGTATGAATTAAGAAGAAGGTGGATTAAACTTATCCACCTTTTTTTATCAGTTACGCTTCTGCATAACCTTGAAGATTCTCCGGTTCAAACGAGCGCAAAATCTGGGTTGCCGTACTAACTAATTCTTGTGTACCCCTAACAATCACAAGATATTTGCCTGCATCAAGGCGGTTCCGATACGGTAAAGCATCACCGCTACCTACTGTTAAACCTACTCCACCGCCTACGAAGTACGCACCCAAGGCGCCGGATAATGCACCTAATACTCCCCCGAAAACATGATTTCCAAAATGACCAATTGGAAGTACTTCAATACCCGTTAAAACATTGAAAGCATAACCAGCAACATAGCCGAAAGGAACTAGCCACAGCGACAAACGTTTGAATCCTTTTTTAGCTTGCTGTTCAGGATTAATTAACCCAAATTCATCAGCACTTTTATAGCCTTGACCCAAGATATCAATTTGATTAGTAGGCAAACCTTGTTTTTCAAGCGCAGTATATGCTGCTTCAGCCTTAATTTTATCTGGTAATACTGCTACAAGATAATTCATATAATTATTACCTCGAACTACACTAAAATAAGTTTTATCTAAAAATTTAAACTCCCACGCTACCGCAAACCTCATTCTTGAGAATGATTTGTAATATTAACAAGATGGCGCCGTAAATATACACAATTAGATGTAAATATACATAATTAGATGTAAATACACACGTTGTAGAGACGCGATTAATCGCGTCTCTACAACGTGTGTATTTTATAATGATACGCGGATTGGTATATATTATGAAGGTGTAAATTCTTCAACACATTAGCCGCTGGTATTTATGGAAAAAGACCAGGTATTATTAAAGAAATCACTGTAATAATTCGTTACATATGTTTCAAATTTGGGTAGTTGTACTATGATTATTTACAGATATCCAACTACCAAGCGTTAGGTAAGTTACATTGTCAGAGGCGCCATCCGAGGTATTAAAGTCTTGTAGTGGACGTTCGCGTGTTATTGATGCAGCAGAACGGCTGTTTCGTGCGCGCGGGTATAGCAATGTGACAATGCGAGATATCGCCAAAGAGGTAGGAATTCGGCAAGCTTCACTGTACTATCATTTTGAGAGCAAGGAGCAACTTTATGTAGCTGTGACTGAACTAGAGTTTGAGCATCATTATCAGGGTTTACAACATGCGATATCACAAGATAATCTACGCGCGCAGCTTCAAAGTGCATCACAATGGTTTCTCTCTCAACCTCCCGTGCATTTATTAAGTATGCTACATACTGATATGCCTTGCCTAAGTGAAGAAAATCTTAAGAAATTGTCGGCAAGCTCACATCGATGTATATTCGTACCAATTCAACAAATGTTTGAACGGGCACAACAAAAAGGAGAAATTCGTCAAACACGCTCAAATCTTTTAGCAGGATTTTTTCTATCGGTGATGGAAAGTATTCCGTTTGTAACTCCGAGAGAAATGGGGTCATCCCAAGCTATTGTTGACGAAATGATTGATGTTTTATTCAATGGTCTTCTGCCTTAATAATTTTTTTCTTATTCCACCTAACAAGCGATAGGTAGTTAATTAGATTCATGAGTATATTATCTAACTTACCAGAAGAATCGACGGCAATTTCTCGGAGAACACTACTACAATTAATGGGTGTTGGTGCAGTTGCTGGAATAGCTGGATATTCGCGCTTTGTTAAACCAAAACCCACGGTGTTTCAAAGAGATACATTAAGTTTACCGTTTGTATTAGATAAAACTAAGACTGCTGTTGTTGTTGGTGGAGGTTTAGCGGGTTTAGCTTGTGCATATGAATTAAGTCAACGAGGGTTTGGGGTAACGTTACTTGAAAAGTCTTCGCAGTTTGGAGGAAAAGTTGCTAGTTGGCAGATTAATGTGGGCGCCGACACATTTAGAATGGAGCATGGTTTCCACGGATTTTTTCCGCAGTATTATAATTTGAATAGCTTAGTTAAAGACTTAAACGCTACAGATAACTTTAAATCGCTCAATTTTTATTCGCTTGTTTACCGTGAACACTATAAACCAGAAGTGTTTCGTCCCAGTAGTTCAGCGTTTCCTTGGAATATAGTTGATTTAGCAATTGCTTCACCGAATAGGTTACAATGGGGGATAAATCTGACGAAGTTCAAGCATTTACAAGTTTTTCAAGCGATAGGTGGGTTTGAAAGGGAAAAGAATTACCAGCGTTTTGATAATATATCAGTGGCTGATTGGGTTGCCAAGGATTTTCCTCAAGGTTTGTATGACTTATATTTTTTGCCTTTCGCTAAATCAAGTTTAAATGCACCTGATGTAATGAGTGTGGGAGAATTGATGCAGTTCTTCCACTTTTACTTTTTTGGCAACCCCGAAGGATTAGCTTTTAATGGAACTAAAGATGATATGGGTACTAGTTTAGTGCAACCTATTGTCGATGCGATTAAAAGTTTTGGTGGCAAAGTCGTAACGAGTGCAACTGTTAGTGAAATTAAAGCCGAAAATAACAGCGTCAACTCGCTTACTTATACTGTTGGTAGCGGCGCCAGTAACGTACCTTTCTCTGTCAAGCGTAACACTGTTGTTGCCGACGCGAGTAAAATTGAGTACTTTGGCGCCGCAGACGAAGTGTTTGCAGTAAAGTCCGGTAGTGTTGAAGCAATTTCTCTAACTTGTACTCACCAAGGATGTACAGTAAGAATGGCAGACGATGGCAAATTTCATTGTCCTTGTCACGGTGCAGTTTTTGCCGCTTCGGGGAAAGTTTTGAAGGGTCCAGCAACTCAAGACTTAGCGAAGTATGACATAACTCGGCGCCATACTGATGAATTAGAGTTAGTAGCTGCCGTTTCAGATACGATACCAGAGAAACTTGAAGCTGATTACTATATATTTGCCACCGATGTCCCTGGAGTGCAACAGCTATTTAAACGCTTAGATGGAGATGTAAGTCAAAAAGCGCGCGAGCAAATTCAAAAATTGAGCGTCGCAGACCCGTTTGCAGTATGTCGCTTCTGGTTCGACCGTGACTTTAACTGGGAACAAAGCAATTTTACTTCGTTGTCTGGCTATGCACTTACAGATAGCATTACTTTATATCATCGCATTCAGCAGCAATTTATCGAATGGTCACAGCGTACAGGTGGTAGTGTCGTTGAGTTACACGCTTATTGCTATAAGGAGAAAGAGTTTCCTACTCAAGAAGCACTCCTCGCAACTTTTGAACAAGAACTGTATGATATTGTGCCAGAACTTAAGGAAGCAAAAGTACTGCACCGTGAACTAGTTAATCAAAAAAACTTTTCTGGCTATCCACCCAATAGTTACGCAGACCGTCCTGAAACTCGCAGTAATATTAATAACTTAATATTTGCAGGGGATTGGGTGAAAATGCCTTTCCCATGCGGGTTAATGGAACGCGCGGTAAGTAGTGGTTTGTTAGCAGCGAATGAAATTTTACAAAGCGAAGGTTTACAACGACGGGAGATTCTATCGGTAAACCCAGAAGGTTTATTACAAATTTAATAGTTTTATCGCTTATTTTTGGGAAGGAATGAAATATTATGATTACTTAAAGAAAACCGCTTGATTAAAACGATATTACCATGACACGTCAGGTTAGTGACATCTTATATATCATCTTGATTCCATTATCTGCATGGTTGATTTTTAACTTAGGATGGGGAAGAACACAAGCTGGTCGGTTACTGCTGAGTGTTCCTAGTCGTGGAAGATATATCGGTCAAGTATTAGCTTTTGTAGTAGGAATAGCGTTTATAGTGTGGGCAGCTATATCTATTCGGACGTTTGTTACCGATAACAACACCTCTGAAGTTGTAGCTGCTATCTCTCGACTTGTTTTTGGTGTTTACATGTTACTGAACGGGTTGACATATCAACCTGCTATTACACAAAACGGTATTTGGTTGGGAAATGGAGTATTTGTCAAGTGGGAGAAAATACTATTTTATGAGTGGGGTGTTAATCCCTCGCAACCAGATGTAGATGTATTAGCTGTACGAAGTTCCAGTCGTTTGGCAAAAAGAGTATCCAACTTGATTGTAAAATCTTTCCAGCGGCAACCTGTTGATGATTTGTTACGCCAGTATGTTCCTACTATTAATGGGTGATGTATGTATAGGAATTTTAGCACAGAGACAGTAGAGACCGGATTAATACCGTCTCTACATAGATTGTTATATATATAGATAGAAAAGTATATTTGGGCAATTTGTGAGTATATTACTTCCTAAACTACCTTTGCCATTACCTCTTATTGGCGCCGAAGTTGGTTCTTTTACAGAGTACACTGTTACGCAACGAATGCCCGCTATTGCCCGTCGTGTCATAGTTGAAAATTCTTTTCCTGCTACGGTTAATGATGGTTTGGAAACACTAGCTGCTGCATTGCCAACAGGATATATACAACCTTTGGTAGATGACACAGGTGCCGATATTAGTGATTGGAATAAATATCTTCAAGCTTATCTTGGGCAACGTTGGGTTGATATTCCCTGGTTTTTTGCCGAAACTTATTTTTACCGTTTAATTTTAAATATTACTGGGTATTTTTCTAATGGAGAAGGACGAGGTGTTGACCCGTTTGCACTCCAAAAGCGTCAAGGTTTAGAAACTGGTTTTGACGCCATTGCTACATTATGTCATCAAGTTAATAGCTGGTTGGATAATCCGGAACCAGAAGCGCGCGTATCTGAAGATGCATTATTTGGGTTATTATATTTTGCCTTATGGGGTAATCGCGTTGATTTAAGTTTGTGGTCAGCATTTGAAACCGACCGCAGTAAATTTGATATTCAAACCCAGCTAGCACATATATTAGCCAATGATGCAGCTTCGGTAATTGATTTGATTAACAAGAACCAGCAAGGACGTTTTGATGTAGTCGTCGATAACGCTGGGTTTGAATTAGTTTGTGATTTGTGTTTAGTTGATTATTTATTAGGTAGCGGTAAGCTGTCACAAGTAAAATTACATCTTAAACCACATCCAACGTTTGTATCAGATGCCATGATTCAAGACGTACACACCACAATTGAATTTTTTGCCAACTCGAATAATTGGGATGTAACATTTTTGGCAAACCGTCTCCAAGAATATTTGGAATTAGGGAAACTCGTTTTAAGCAGCGATTATTTTTGGACATCACCACTACCCTTTTGGGAAATGCCTGACGCAGTTAGAAATGATTTAGCAGCTAGTAATTTGACAATTAGTAAAGGTGATGCAAATTACCGTCGATTACTCGGTGACTTACATTGGGACTACACCACTAACATCAACGATATAATTACTTACTTCCCGGCGCCATTACTTGCACTACGCACCTTAAAATCAGAAGTTGCCGCAGGAATTCAACCTGAAGTAGTGCAAAAAATAGTACAAAATGACACAAATTGGCTAACTAATGGGCAATGGGGTTTAATACAGCTAGTGCAGGCTGGCAGAAATCACTAGCCAGTAGGTTTACACTTCAAACCCTGGTATATAAGGATTTCTTTCTTTTTAATGAGTGCCTTTTTACTTTTGCCTTGTTGCACTAGTGGTCTGTGTCATTAATTCTGGGGTGTAGGCGCCAATATCTCATTCTCTTAACTCTTATCTTTGTGTTCTTTGTGTCTTTGTGGTTAATCCTCTTACACCCTAAAACTTTTGACATGGACTAGTAGTTCAAAATTAAGACCACCAATAAGTTAAACCTCTTGTGGGATGGGTGCGAATGTTACGCGCGAAAACCCGAATGTAGGCTGACGCGGGGATTTGGGGACGCGGTGAGATAAGAAAACAAAGAGACTGCTCGCGCATAACGCCCGCTAAAAAGTGAGTACAAAAGTTCACTTCTCATTGTTCAATTGTAATTGCCCAAATTGCGTCCTCGTGTCTCCAAGTCGTTGTTTCTACTCTAATTTACTCGCTACCGTCTTGCATACTGTTGTGTACAAATAGCCTTTTCGTGATTCGATGCGTGAAGGCGTGAACGAGACAAAAATGTGAAGCAGCGAGCGATAAATAATAAAATTGGCAAATATTCGCTCATTTAACGTTATTTTCAGCTTGATAACTGGCGCTGCAATGGCTTTGGCAATAGATAAATTAAATACTAACGATATCAAATTAGCTCGAAGAATATATCAGTTTTTACATCCACTAGATGTATTACTAGGCGATAGTGCTTTTTGCTCTTATGCTGATATTTGCTGGATTTCTAATAGTGGCTGTGACGCTGTTGTTAGAAAACATAATGGTCGATGTCAGAAATTACAAGGAGGTAGTCGAGTTGGAAACAATGATAAAATATTAACTTGGTTTAAACAAAGAACTCGTCCAACAACATTAACAAAAGAAGAATTTGACGCTCTACCTAATAGTTTTAAAATTTGTGAGATATTTTAACAGTTTATATCACTTTTATATTTATGAAAACCGACCATTATTAATAAGGATATTTAGAAGTAGTGTAAATACGAATAATCTTAGTACGGTAAACTCAACCGAGGCGCCGAACTAACAAATAAATACTAAATTGTCAATTTCTTATATTTTTCCACAATGACCTGTATCATTAAACCTAAACATCGTAAGCTTTGGCTAATTGCTATAACCGTATGCATTTAAAACTTTTTTCGTTATTCCATCAAATGTTGAGTTAATAATATATTCTTCCGTGTCAGTGCAAAGCGTTTGAGACAAGCGCAAGCTCAAGAACTTGTCAAGATAATTGGCAAAGACACACTGGTTGATGTTTTCCAGTTATTGTTCCCCCCAGATGTTGTTTCGGAGTTTTGTCGCGAACTAGAGGATTTGGGAGTTCCAGTAGACGAAAAATTGAGGGCTAAGATACGTAGTAACGAGCCAACAGTGGTACGTTACGCAATTGATGCTCTAAAAGAAGCTTTGATGCAAGGTAGAGTAGATAACCCAACTGGGTTTATACATCATGCAATTCAAGGTCAGTGGAGGCCGAATTCTCTTAAGAATCTATAAGTTTTATGACCAATTAGATTAAGCAGTTAGCGGTTGCTCTCGGAGCATACTTGGGTGCAACCGCTTTTTTATAAATGTGGTTTACTTCTAAGAGTCAGAGCAATGCGACCGGAAGTGAAGTATTTAAACGCAATTCTAGAAAAGGCACCCCATACAGGCAGGGCTGTTTCATTCTTGGAAGTAAATCAAATTAAGTTTGAACTTGCTACGAGATTACTCTTAACTTCTGTCTTTATCTTTGTGTACGAGCGTGACAAAAGTGGTTTATTTCTTTGATGAACCACAAAGACCACGAAAGTTCACAAAGGGTAATAGTGGATTATTCTTTTTAGAATGAATCAGCCCTGCCCCATACAGGGGCTTACAATCATTCAACAACTCTTACTGTGTAGCCTTTGCTACATTTTTTTACTAATATCCATGTTTTGGCTTCTGGCTCTAAGGCAGGCATAATACGAAAGTTAAAAACATCTGCCCAAGTTTCTACACCCTTTACGGACTAATTCAATACCTTGATGCCACAAATTACCCCGCACCCTTACATCTTGCTGCAAAAGCTGGCGCCTATAAACCAATTCAAGCAATTAGAAAACCATAATCAAAGTTTGTTTTTTGCTTACGCGCACTCTCTCCAGTACTATAAAAGTACTATAAATATGTTTTACAACATGTACTTAGGGCATTCAACAACGTGAAATCAGTAGAGTTATTTACAGGCGCCGGAGGTTTAGCGATGGGAACGGCGAAAGCTGGCTTCCATCACTTAGCACTTGTGGAGCGTGATAAACATAGCTGTCACACTATCCGTGAAAATCAACAGCGCTCTAATAATGTTGTTAGTGACTGGCGCCTTCACCAAATGGACGTAGCGGATTTTGATATCTCTACTATCGATGGGGAAATAGACTTATTAGCTGGTGGTCCACCTTGTCAACCTTTTTCAATTGGTGGTAGGCACGGCGCCTATCTTGACGAACGAGATATGTTTCCCCAGTTTTTTCGGGCAGTACGTGAACTACGTCCCAAAGCCTTTTTAATTGAGAATGTACGCGGATTGCTGCGTCAAAATTTTATCAATTATTTTGAGTATATTACCTTGCAACTTACTCACCCAGAAGTTTTACTTAATAATGATGAGTCTTGGGTTGAGCATGTTGCTCGGTTAAAGCATCATAATGGCGCCGTTCTCGATGACCTTGAATATAAGGTTGCTTTTAAATTACTAAATGCGGCTGATTATGGCGTACCACAAAAACGCGAGCGAGTTTTCATTGTTGGCTTCAGGTCTGATTTAAACATCAATTGGTCTTGGATTGAACCGACCCATACCGAAGATGCACTTATTTGGGATAAGTGGGTAACGGGTGAATATTGGGAGCGTCATAGTGTTCCCAGTAGCGCGCGTCCAGATTGTAACCCAAAACTACGCGCGCGCTTACAAAAAACTGGCGCCAGCTTATTAGGTAGTATGACTGCTCCTTGGCGTACCGTTCGGGATGCTATTTCTGACTTACCCAACAGTCATGCAGTTTCATCTATACCCAACCATATTTATACTCCAGGGGCAAGAAGTTACCCAGGACACACGGGTAGTCCTTTAGATGAACCTGCTAAAACATTAAAAGCTGGTGTACATGGTGTTCCTGGTGGAGAAAACATGCTTGCTTTACCATCAGGAGAAGTGCGTTATTTTACAGTACGCGAGGCAGCAAGGTTGCAAACTTTCCCCGATGATTACTACTTTCCATGTACTTGGGGTGAGTCGATGCGTCAAATTGGTAATGCAGTTCCCGTCAACCTCGCTTATATTATTGCTTCTAGCATCTACAATCATTTACAGTTTGCTACAGCTAATAAGAAAATTGTAAATGCTGTTTAGTAATAATTATTTATGCCCTTAGAGGTTTTTCAGGCGCCTGCCACATTGCGCGACCAATTAATTGAATTTCAAACTAGACAGCAGTGTTATCCACTTGCCGAAATTGAACGATTGAAAAAGGAATTATCTGGTTACGTTGGTGTTTATTTATTGTACTACCGGGGAGAGTTTCCTTTGTATTCAGGTATTAAAATTGCTAACCAAAACTCTTGCTGTATGCCAATTTACATTGGGAAAGCAGAAAATCCAGGTAAGCGTACTGGTAAAGAAAATGTAACAGGGGGTTTAATTGGGCGTTTGAGGGAGCATAGAAGCTCAATTCTAAAAGCCACAAATCTTGATGTTGCGGATTTTGATTTTGCAGTAGTGCCAATGGCAGTAGACTTAGTTGCTTGGGGTGAAGCTATATTAATACGTCACTTTCAACCCGTTTGGTGCAGTATAATTTCTGGCTTTGGTATCCATGCTCCAGGCAAAGGACGGGGAGCGCAAATGCGTTCAATGTGGGATCAAATACACCCAGGACGCTCATTTGCAGAAAAGTTATCCCCTAATCCAGTTACAATTGAGAGTTTACAAACACAAGTGACACAACATTGCCAGAATGTAGCGACACGGTTGGGATGTCCACTAGAGAATGAAGGTTAAAAACAGACGTAAAAAAGCACCTGCATTTATCGACCGCTTACAAATCAGAAACGCCACGACAAAAAAAGGACGCAACATAACAATCATACGTGCTTCTCGGAAAGGGTATTTCTGCTAAAACGCTTAGGCTCCTCATCATAAAAATGGAATCAAGTTGAGCGATTCGGCGCATTAAATAATTATATGTTAAGGATATTTTTTATGTAACAATACTATGTTTATAGTTATAAAAAATACTCTAATTACTTAATATTTATTTTTTGATTGCTGTTATACTTGTGTGTTCTTCATTTTATTTTTACAAGTTTTCTCGTTCGCACAAAATATTAAGTTACTTAGAAATTAAGAAGTATTTTTATTGACTGCCACTTCTAAATATTTATGTAGTGTATTATGCGACAATCTGAAGTGCGGAATGTGGGTTATAGGTAACTTGACATACGGGCACCAACCTTAACTTGACACCAATAGCAGGGATGCCCACCCCACTCATATGGTGCCAATGCTAAAGATAACCTAATATTTTCCAACTTTTAACGACCAGTTATACATGCATTGGCTAAAATGTCAATCGTACAGATATGGATAATGCGTATCAATAACTACGTATAAAGCGCAAAAAATGTTACTTTAACAAAACTTTATATGTAAAAAATAGACAATAACTCTTACGACAAAATAGTTAAAATTTGTTAAGAATAGTGACAGGAATGTCAAAATTAGGAAAGCCTTTATATGGTATACGCAGTCGATAACCAGCCACCATTAAACCAAACAGTGTTTTTAGCAGGGGAAACTCCGGCGCCAAGTCGTCCTCACGTTGTTATAGTTGGGGGTGGTTTTGGGGGGTTGTACGCAGCAAAAGCGTTGAGCCGCGCGAATAATGTTCAGGTTACGCTGATTGATAAACGTAATTTTCACCTTTTCCAACCGTTGTTGTATCAGGTTGCCACTGGTACAGTATCACCTGCAGATATTTCTTCACCGTTACGCGCGGTATTAAATCAGAGCAAAAATACTAGAGTATTGCTGGGTGAAGTTACGAGTATTGACCCACAAGTACAGAAAGTGTTTATGGGTGATGAGATAATTCCTTACGACTCGTTAATTTTGGCAACCGGTGCAAAACACTCGTATTTTGGTAAGGATGAGTGGGAACAACATGCACCTGGTTTGAAAACGGTTGAAGATGCACTTTCTATGCGAAGCCGTATTTTTAGTGCATTTGAAGCGGCAGAAAAACAAACTGACGCAGAAGTTCGACGCGCGTTGTTAACGTTTGTAGTGGTTGGTGGTGGTCCGACTGGAGTGGAGCTAGCAGGCGCCATTGCAGAAATTGCTTACCATACAATGAAAGAAGACTTCCGCAATATTCATACATCGGAAGCGCAAATAATACTTTTAGAAGGTTTAGACAGAGTTTTACCGCCGTTTGCACACTCGTTATCAGCACAAGCTGCCACATCATTAAAGCAATTGGGTGTTACTGTACGTACTAATACAATGGTGACAAACATAGAAAATAATATAGTTACAATCAAGAGCGGTGAAAATGTCGAGCAAATTCCAGCACACACAGTGTTATGGGCAGCAGGAGTAAAAGCATCACCGTTAGGTAAAACCCTTGCCCAAGCGACGAATGTAGAATGTGACCGTGCAGGACGTGTGGTAGTAGAAGCAGATTTTAGCGTTAAAGGTTATCCCAATATATTTGTAATTGGAGACTTAGCGAATTACTCGCATCAAAATGGTAAACCATTACCAGGAGTGGCACCAGTAGCAATGCAAGCGGGTGAGTATGTAGCATCAGTAATAAAAGCGCGACAACAAAACAAAAAACCAGCAGCGTTTAAATATAAAGACCACGGTAGTTTAGCAGTGATTGGAAGAAATCGCGCGGTTGTCGATTTAGGTTTTATGAAGCTGACAGGTTTTCTTGCGTGGGTATTCTGGCTATTCATCCATATTTACTTCTTAATTGAATTCAACAACAAATTAGTAGTAATGGTGCAATGGGGATGGAACTACATCACCAGCAACCGAGGTGCAAGACTGATAACAGGTAGCGAGGCGCCAACACCTGTCAAACAAAGTCCAGATGATTACTCAATAGTTAATAATCCTTCAACTGTAAAAGTGTAGTAGAAACAATATTTGTCATTAGTTGCAAAGCTTGTCGGTATTTAATTTTGGTGGATGTAAGGGCGGGCAGGGATGCCCGCTCCACGTTCCACTAACTCCTAACTCTTACTCAGCTTCTCCAATAAGTGTGAATGCAGCCCAATTTAATGGTTGTGGATATTTCTTCATGGTGGTGAGCATTGCCGCGCGGAGTGCAAAGGCTTTATTTGGGTTTTGCTGTAGATTTTGATAAAAGTTGGTCATCAATAACTTAGTAGAGTCATCCGATACTGCCCATAAAGAAACAATAACACTAGGGGCGCCTGCTGCAATCAAAGAGCGTGACAACCCAATAACACCATCACCTTTAATATCTCCTCTACCAGTATCACACGCACTCAGGACAACTAAATCGGCATTAAGTTTCATATCAAAAATTTCGCTACTTGTTAGTAGACCATCATCTTTAGCATCAGGAGTAAGCGCAATAGCTCCCGGTATACCAAATCCTTTAATATCATCAAGTAGTCCATGAGTTGCTAAATGCACAATTCCTGCTGACGTAATATAACGCTTGATAGAAGTTTCGGTAGCGCTACTACCTATCAAAGCCTGTGTTTGTAGTATTTCACCAATTTCTAACGCTTCTTTTTCTGCACCAGGTAGTGATGATAGTCGCTCTTGTTGTCCTCCTACTTCTTGTGCGACACTCGGCATTATTGGATTACCAACTACTAATGGACGTTTCGTTGTAACTGTAGCGTTTTTTATCTTCTGTTGATGAGTTAGCTGTAAAACTTGGATAGCAGGAGCAGTGAGAATCGTATGTTTTTCAATTAGATATTTGCCTAATTCGTCTTGTAAAGCTGCGAAGGGAAGTAAAAATAACTCACCTTGTGGAACAAAGATAACAGGTTGATTTAGGTTTTGCGGTAACTCGGATACTATGGGTTGAATAAGAATTTGATATAGTTGTTGTAATGTGTTTATACGCTGACTTATTTCCTCATTAGTTGAAGCAACTGTTACAATGTTCCGACCTCTAGCTCGCATTAAGTCGCGGCTCTTAAAAATAAGCCTGTCGAAAGAAATGTTTGAATTAGATGTAAGGTCTACTTGCCTGAAACTAATTTCACCTGTTGGTTTTACAACCCAAATGTAAAGTTTGGATGGACGCAATTCAATTTGATTATGTTTTATAGTGGGAGCGTTAATAATTGAATATTGAACAATTGTACTTGATCTCTGTTGAGCTATTTTTTGAATTTCTTTAATTAATGGTGGTTTTATATTTGTTTGGGTTTGGTTATTACTGTTAAAAGAGAGTCTTGAAGCTAGTAGTTCGACGAAAGCTCTAGACCTACCGCGTTCTGCAATTTCTAAAGCAATATTAGTTTTATTTTGAGCGACTAAAGCTTGTTGTAAAAATTGGTAGGAAGTAACTTGATTTTCAAAGATAGATATTTTTTGGTCATCTAACAGTCCGCGTCTTAAAGATTCCCACGTTTCAATAGCAGTAAATAGTAATTTTTCGGCATCAGAATACTTGCCTTGATTAATGTAAACAAAGCCAATGCTATTCAAACTCTTAGCTTTTTCCACTTTATCATCAGTTACGAGTGCAATCTTTAAGGCTTGTTGATAATAATTTAAAGCTTGAGAGTAGTTATTTTGATTTACATAAACTGTGCCTATTTTTCTAAGAGTCTCAGCTTGTCTTGGTTGGTTATTGATTTTTTCTTGAAGGCTTAAGGCTTGTTGATATGACTTCAAGGCTTTGTTATAATTACCGAAGTTTTGATAAGCTTCACCAATACCACTTAAAGCTTGTCCTTCTAGCGAAGAAATCTCGTGTGGTTTATTTTCACTGTCTTCATCAGATTTAAGCGCTTGCTGGTCATTGATTTGTTGAAGAGTAGCTAAAGCCTGCTCATATAGTTTGATAGCCTGAGAATTATTTTTCTGACTAATATGGGCATCAGCAATATTAACAAGGATTGCAGTTTCCTTAGATTTATCGCCATTTTGTTTGGCAATTGTCAAGGCTTGCTGATAAAAGTTTAATGCTTTGGAGTATTGTCCTAAATTATAGTGTATTAGACCTTGATAGTTGAGTGCTATACTCACTCCGACTTTATCTCCAATTTGTCTTTGAATTGCCAAAGCTTGCTCGCAATACTCTAAAGCTTTAGAATAACGACCCAAACTATTGTAAACTAAAGCAATTACAGTTAAAGTTGTAGCTTCATCTTTACGTCCGCCACTAATTTGTTTCTGAGCATCTACAATCCATTGTAGCTTTTGAAGTGCTTCTTGATATTTGCCCATTTGATATAGCCAAAATGCAACTTGGACTTCAGCACGCAAATTCTCTGGTAAACGTCTTAGCAAATCAAGTTGACGTTGCATTTCTGCTTCACGCTGCATCATTTCTTGTAATAATAATTGCTCTTGCCGTGCTTGCTCTGCTTGCTGTTCACGCTTTCTCCTTTTTTTCTCTTCTTCTTCAGATGTGTGAAAGACACTATCAGCTTGATCTGTACCTGGTAATTCTTGCGGTTGAGGTATTGTTGTTTGTGAAGGATTTATCTCTGGTGGTTTAGGTACTGTTATTTGTGGGAGAGTTATTTCTGGCTGTTTAGGTACTGTTATTTGTGGGAGAGTTATTTCTGGCTGTTTAGGTATTGTTATTTGTGGGAGAGTTATTTCTGGCTGTTTAGGTACTGTTATTTGTGGAAGAGTTATTTCTGGTTGTTTAGGTACTGTTATTTGTGGAAGAGTTATTTCTGGCTGTTTAGGTATTGTTATTTGTGGGAGAGTTATTTCTGGTGGTTTAGGTTTTGTTGGTGTTTGTGCTAGTTCCAACGGCACCTTTCTCGTTACATCAAAAGTGTAGAAGAGTGGAACTGTAAATGCTTCTTGATGATTCACAATATTTTTTACCTCTGCTCTACCAATACCAGCAGGCAAAGTTAGCGACAGTAGCGCAATAGTAATGACGGCAGATTTTTGATAACAATACACGGATATTAGCTCCAGCAGTTTCTTCCATAGTCATTTATATTTCTAGTTTGAAGGAGCTTATGCAAAAACTAAAATATAAAATAAAAATTATATTTCTACCATATTTTTATAAGTATAATTACATGTAATATTTACAACCTAAGTAATAAAATTCTGTATAGTTTTCTTACTTAGTGCTGAATTATACGAAAATTAATTATATAAAGAAAAAGCTAAATTGTATCAAGTGTAGCTAAATTGAGAAAATCCTCTGCGCTCTCTGTGTCTCTGTGGTAAAAAAAAGTGATCAATTTGAATAGAGAAAAAAGTTCGAGCGGGAGTTCAAACATTTAAACCTTAAATAATTCCTTAACAGGCACCCAAACTTTAGCTTGATTAAAAATTGCTTCAGTAAAGCTTACAATACATGTGCGCGTAAAGATTTTTGGGAAGAACGTTATACCAAGTGTTATACGCTCTTAAAGCGTAATTACATATTCCGTGCTACTATTAAATAAGAGATAATTATTTTCGGCTACGTGACTACGCCATAGATACATTGCTATAGAAGCCTTCCCCGATTTAAATCTCTAAAACCTATCAGGTTAAAGAGGTACTGTATGTCATTTTATGTAGTCAAAGCATATTACCAGTTTAAATTGAAAAATTGTCGTGCTTAGGTAAAAAGATTGTATACTCGCGTGCTGTTTTTATAAATTTTGACTTAATTTATAAAATTGTCTCACAAAAACGCATAGCTAAAGGCTAAAAAGCTTTAGGTAGAATAATCGATTTTCAAATCTTAAAACGAAAACCAAGAATTAAACGGTAAATTATTGTTTGATAATAAAAAATGAGCGGAATATTTAATTTCATCACAAAATTTGGGTAAAAACATGCAAGTTTTATTAGATAAGTCTCTTAAAAAACTATATAGTTCTATAGCTAGAAGTAACCAGAAGAACAGAGCCATATACACATCGCAAACCATGCTCGGCAAGTTTACTTGTCCGTGCTGCTCATACACTTTGCTTCGCCATATAAACTTGAGAGGAATTTACTGGCGTTGTAGTCACTGTCACGAAGAAATGCCAGTTTATTCACTATTACATTCAGCAGCCTAACTTGTTCGACTCACTGTAGTATATTATCAGACTCAGTACTTTTGACACTTAATAAATGTTTCAGTGTTACGTCCAAATAACCAAGTAAATAAATTGAGAGGTTTTTTATGTCAGTTTATGTTAGTAATCTATCTTACGAAGTTCAAGAGTTAGACCTTAAACAAATATTTTCAGAATATGGAACTGTTAAGAGAGTTCGATTACCCATCGACCGGAAAACAGGTAAGAAAAGAGGATTCGCTTTTATAGATATGGAAACAGATGCTGAGGAGACAGCAGCAATTAAAGCGCTTTTAGGCACTGAGTGGATGGGTCGTAGTCTCAAAGTTAATAAAGCTATTACTAAGGTAGACATAGGTTCGTTATCATACAATTTGTAATTACTTGTTTAATAATTAAAGCTTTAATATTTTATTGGGTACAAAAACTAAATTAATTACATAACGTCTATTTGGACTTAGTTTTTATTTGTTTCCAAACAACTTTTTATGACAGCAACAATCGGCTTCACGGAACAGAATAATTTTTCATCTCTCAAAGGTTTACAAGTGCTTGTAGTAGATGATAATGCTGATTGCCGAGATTTGCTAAAGTTTATTCTTGAAGAGTTTTTTGTAGTTGTAAAGACAGCAAAGTCAGTTCAAGAAGCTTTGCTGATATTGGTGCAATGGCAACCAGATGTTTTGATTAGTGCCATTGCCATGCCAGGTGAGGATGGTTACTCATTGATAAGCCAACTCAGAATTATTGAAAAATATCAGCAGCGTAAACCTCTTACAGCCATCCCCATAACAAGTTTCATTACACAAGAAACATCCATCCAAGCTCTTAATGGTTTCTCTATGTACGCAGAAAAACCTCTTAACCTTGATGCATTACTAACATCTGTTAATTATCTCGCTGAACAAAAATGGCATGGCGAAGTTCATTCATTCATTCATTGATTCTAAATATTTGAAATGTTTGAAATGTTTGTAACTAGCATTGGTTCATCTCTTAACACACCTACAGATGATAATGGGTCATAGCCTAACTGTTGAATTATCCGTTCCCTGGCTAAAACTCGGTACTCCCAAAAATGCTCTCCTGTAGCGCATAGCCCTAAGTACATATTAAGAACTTGGGGCTTTTTGAGCAGAAGCGTCCATAGTTGGCGCCAAAACTGTCCTCGAATGTCTGGTCTTCGTAAACCCTGATGCCAAATTATCTGAGCAACCAATCGTAACTGCTTGCCTCTAGGAAGATGCATTGTTTGTGTTCGCCTAGAAAAAGGAGAAACACTGAGGCACTGCTGAAAACATCGCCTCAAATAGTTTGCAGGTTCGTATAACTTCCAGAAGCCTTCAACATACTCTTTAGCAATTTCGGCAATAGGACGGGTAGGAACAAAATTCATCAGGTTATTCTGGTCGCCCGTAGCAATGATGCCGACGCCACCGTCGATTAAACGCTGCTCTACTTGAAGTCGGTTCCAGAGGGCTGTGTTAGGCAAAGCTTGGAGGATGCCCAGCATGGGTTGAGGAATATTGGTTTGTTCAACAAAGTCTTGAATTCGTTCACCAGCGCCAGAACGTTCTCCATCAAAGCCAAGGATAAACCCGGCATAAATTAGTAGTCCCGCTTCGTTTATCTTGCGACAGGCATCTACCAACGGGTTGCGCGTATTTTGCATTTTGCGTGTAACAACAAGGCTATCTTGGTCAGGAGTTTCAATGCCGAGAAAGACAGCATAAAATCCTGCTTCTACCATCAGCTCTAGTAATTCATCATCTTCTGCTAAATTCACAGAGGCTTCGGTCATGAAGGTGAAAGGATAATTATGTTGCTTCATCCAAGGTATCAATTCTCGTAAGAAGCGTTTAACATTACGCTGATTCCCAATAAAGTTGTCATCGACAATGAACAGTGACCCCCGCCAGCCTAAATCATACAGATTTTGCAACTCTGCCAAAATTTGATTCGGCTCTTTAGTGCGCGGTTTGCGACCGTAGAGGGAAATAATGTCACAAAATTCGCAATTGAAAGGACAACCGCGAGAAAACTGAATCGCCATCATGAAGTAAGCATCCCGCTCAAGTAGGTCAAACCTCGGCATGGGGCTAGTAGTTACATCCGGCTTCTCAGTAGAGCGAAAAATTCCTTGGGCTTTACCTTGAGCAATGGCTTCTATGAACAGCGGAATCGTCATCTCCCCTTCATCTAGAATCAAATAATGCGCTCCTTGTTCAAGCGCATCTTGTGGCACAGACGTAGGGTAGGGACCTCCAACTGCTACTTTTTTGCTTAACTGCACAGCTTTTTTAATTAAGGTATGGAAATCCGGTTTCTGCACTAGCATGGCAGAGAGAATTACCAAGTCACACCACTCCCAATCTGCCTCTGTTTCTAAACTGACATTGCGGTCATAAAATCTAATTTCCCAA
The DNA here is from genome assembly GCF_059640475.1 of Calothrix sp. CBUCES-K 9914. Classification (NCBI taxonomy): domain Bacteria; kingdom Bacillati; phylum Cyanobacteriota; class Cyanophyceae; order Nostocales; family Calotrichaceae; genus Calothrix; species Calothrix sp. CBUCES-K 9914. Next base: position 7,114 of record NZ_JBXXZH010000057.1, on the reverse strand, counting down.
TCTTTTGGTAAGAGTGCTGCAACAGTAATAATTCCCAAGGGCGGGATAACTGCCTTTAGTCCTGCCATTTCCATCGCGCGGTCATAAGACCAAAAGGACTGAGGAAATTGGGGGTAGAGCAATAATGTTTTCATACTATCCTTATACCTGAAAATGCTTATCAATTATTTGGATGTTGTAATAAGCTTGTATTGATGCTGTGATTAAAGAACTATTCCGCTGTTTAGCTGTTCATAAGGGACTTTCTCAAACAGTAATTATTTTCTATTTCTTTTGACATCTACTAAAAGAAAGAATAAATATAAATTTTTGTATAAATTTGGCTATATTTCAGACTTAATATTTCAGCTAATTTTTTGTTTCAATGCTTGCGTCTACGTTTAACCTCTCTCTTGAGATGGTGAGAACAACATAAAATTCGGACTATAATTAAAAGATATCTACTCTAGATAGTACGTTGTAATAAGTTATACTTGCAATTTTTAAGTGGGAGTTAGAAATTCCCTTAGAAATTCCCAATATTCTACTATTGTTTGGATATAGTACAAAGACTCATATAAGATTTGGCAACTTAGCCAAAAAAATAATGTTTGATTTCAATACCTTAACTGAATTCTCAAGTCGCTACTGCATTGACATTTGTGCATTTCTAATTCCAGCTAATCTGATTGCGACCATATCAACAATAACTTTAACACTGTTGCATCGTCCGGCTGTTCGTATCTGGCAAAGTGCTGGAATAGCCAGTATCTTTGCTCTACTGATGATACTGCATGTACTTGCTTGGTTTATAATCGGAGTTGTCATGGCGCCTACGTACATTTTATTAGTTTTGGCAAGCATCTGTTTATTAGCCAATTCATGGGCAGTTTTTCAATATAGACTAAGATTCCTTTAATTTAAGATTTCCGACTTCTTAAAGAAGTCAGAAATCTTACCAACCGCAAATTTCAATGATAAATTCGGTTCCTTTACCAAGGATTGAATGACAATGCATTTTTCCTTGATGTTTATCTTCGATAATTTGCTTAGAAATCGATAATCCTAGTCCAGTTCCTTTACCAACTGTTTTGGTTGTAAATAAAGGTTGAAAAATCTGAAGCATAACTTCTTCAGTCATGCCTAACGCATTATCACTAATTTTAATCATGATGTTACTACCTGAAATTTCAGTAGTAATTCTCATTATTAGTGAGCGTTGGTCTTTTTCCCATGCTTCCTCAAGTGCGTCAATTGCATTTGCCAATAAATTCATAAAAACTTGGTTCATTTGTCCAGGGAAGCATGTGACATGAGGCAAATTACCATAATTTTTAATAACTTCAATAGCTGGGCGATGTTTTTGATTTTTAAGACGATGTTTTAAAAGTAGTAAAGTACTTTCTAAGCCTTGATGTAAGTCTACAGCAACAGGTATATTTACATCTGAGCGGGTAAAGTTTCGTAATGACGCTGAAATATCTTCAATTCGCTCGGTTCCTAAGCACATTGAGTTGAGAATATTAGCAAAATCATGCAGCACGTACTTTAAGTCCATTGCATCAATTTTTGATGCAATGTCTGGTGCGGGTTGAGGATAGTGTTGTTCGTAGAGCGCAAGTAGTTGGGATATTTCAGTCAGATATTCTTGAGCAGGTGCAATATTATTAACTACAAAACTAACTGGGTTCTTAATTTCATGTGCTACTCCCGCTACAAGTTGTCCTAATGCCGATAGTTTTTCTTGCTGTACGAGTTGTACTTGTGCTTGTTGTAGAGCATTTGTTCTTTCTTTTACTTGCTGTTCGAGATTATCTGTTAGTTGTTTGAGGCGCCAGTGAATTTTCACCCTAGCTAAGACTTCCTCTTGCTCAAAGGGTTTGGTGATATAGTCTACAGCTCCTAAAGACAGACCTCGAATTTTACTCTCAGCGTTGGATAAAGCTGTCATAAAAATTACTGGTATATTTTGCGTAAGCGGATTAGCTTGCAGGCGCCGACAAGTTTCAAAACCGTCCATAACTGGCATTTGTACGTCTAACAGTATCAGTTCTGGAGGAGTGCGCGTGACTTGGGAAATTGCCTCTTGACCATTTATAGCTATTCGTGCCTTGTAGCCTGCTGTTTTTAAAGCGTGCGAAAGTATAAATAGGTCACTTGGGTCATCATCTACTATTAAAATAAATTTTGAGTCAGATTTCAGCATTTGTTTATAAGAATACTTAGCAGTAATTAAGTACTAACGAGAATTACACAAATAAGAATAATAAAGATTCGCTCACAAAGGTTATTATTCCCCTTGTCAAACAAGAACTAACTTGCACGCTTTGTTTCATCTCATTTAATTAGGTACTGGGGCGCCTCTCTTAACTCTTCTCTCTGTGTCCTCTTTTGTTCGGGGATTTTGTGGCGAAATGTTAAAGTATGTTGCAAATAGGTCAAATATTATAGCTATATGGGAAAAACGACTGAAAGTCCGTGATAGGATTCTCTCGATGATATAAAAAAGTATGGGAGAAGACCTTTGGCACTACGGGTTGCTGTTGTCGGCTCAGGTCCAGCTGGTTCATCTGCTGCCGAAATCTTGGCAAAAGCTGGCATTGAAACTTATTTGTTTGAGCGGAAACTAGATAATGCAAAACCTTGCGGAGGCGCCATCCCCTTATGCATGGTTAGCGAGTTTGATTTACCTAGTAACATTATTGACCGTCAAGTACGGAAGATGAAGATGATTTCACCCTCGAATCGCGAGGTTGATATTAATCTGATAAAAGAAGATGAGTATATAGGTATGTGCCGTCGCGAAGTACTAGATGGTTACTTACGTGACCGCGCAGCAAAACTTGGCGCCAATTTAATTAATGCAACAGTTCATAAATTAGATATTCCCACAAATAATACAGATCCTTACACCATTCATTATGTAGACCATACTGAAGGTGGGGCGCAGGGTATCGCCAAAACCCTCAAAGTCGATATGATTATTGGGGCAGATGGCGCCAACTCTCGCATTGCCAAAGAAATCGATGCTGGGGATTATAATTATGCGATAGCTTTCCAAGAGCGGATTCGTATTCCCGACAAAAAAATGGCGTATTATGAAGATTTAGCGGAAATGTACGTCGGTGACGATGTTTCCACAGACTTCTACGCTTGGGTATTCCCCAAATATGACCACGTTGCTGTTGGTACTGGTACGATGCACGTTAATAAAGCCAGCATCAAACAACTTCAAGCTGGTATTCGTGCGCGCGCAGCGAGAAAACTCGAAGGCGGTAAAATTATCAAAGTTGAGGCACACCCCATTCCAGAACATCCCCGTCCACGTCGGGTTGTTGGTCGTGTTGCACTCGTTGGTGATGCTGCTGGTTATGTTACCAAGTCATCTGGTGAAGGTATTTACTTTGCGGCAAAGTCTGGACGTATGTGCGCTGAAACTATTGTTGAATTGTCTAACAATGGCGCCACTATTCCAACCGAAGCTGACTTGAAAGTTTACATTAAACGTTGGGATAAGAAGTACGGATTGACTTATAAAGTACTTGATATTCTACAAAACGTTTTCTACCGTTCTGATGCAACGCGCGAAGCTTTTGTGGAAATGTGCGCTGACCTTGATGTACAAAAATTGACATTCGACAGTTATTTGTACAAAACAGTCGTACCTGCAAACCCAATTACTCAACTAAAGATTACCGCTAAGACAATTGGTAGTTTGCTTCGTGGCAACGCTCTTGCACCTTAAAACAAGCTAGAAGAAACGGTTCTAATTCATACATCGACTATACAAAACAATCGCAGTGGCGCCAAGCGCGTGTAGATAACGGGCTTGGCATCACTGCGATAATTATATTTACCTACAAATTACAATTTAATCTATGTATATTTACTGATAAAAACCAAGTTGTAATATTCAAGTCAGTAAAAATGTTACCTTTTTATTGTTAGTTATATAAGTATTATTCACAAACCAATAATTACGATAGTTGTGCGAAGCGGGTACATCAAGACGAGTAAGTTACTCAGTTAGTTTCATTAAAAAGCCTAAACAAAGTTACCATAAAGATTTTATGAAAAGTGCATTTATCTATTGGCAATGCATCAGTAAATTTACTAACTTAAATTAGTTACTTGACGTAGAAATATACAAAAAACACATTATACGCGATTGGCAATGCGCTCGAACAATGAAACTAAGTATAATTATCAAAAAATCTTTGTCAACCTTGGCAATTTCTACTGTTGCAGCATTTGGTTTCTGTGGTCAGGTTAAAGCAACCGTATTTTCTGGTTACTCTAGTGGAATTTGGGGGATACCTGACCCAGGAAGTATTAATACAGAACCACATTACACAGGTGTCGGTACATCACACTTTACTTGGGGTGATGATTCTTGGTTTGAAACTCCTGCCAACAGCTTGACTTTTCAAGGCACGCAATTTAACGCTGACTTTAACTCTTTATTTAAAATTGGCAATTTAACTTATTTTAATGGTACGGTTCCTTTGTATACAAGTGTTGATCAAGTTCCTTTGGGATTAAAAGTCTCACTTCAAGCTCCAACTGCAATCGAACAGTACTTTGATTTTGATTTTAAATTGGTAAACATACTGAATGACCCTGATAAACCTCTAGAAAGTATTGACAACGCTGACTTTGTATATATCAATCAAGCATTCGCGAATCGAAGCTTTGTATATAATGGAAATAAGTATACTTTAGAATTGACAGGATTTAGTCAGGATGGCGGTTTGACGAGTACCAAAGAATTCCGTGTGATTGAAGGCGCCAAAACAACGGCTGAAATTTACGGCAGGATAACTTATGTGCCACCTGCCGAAAAAGTACCCGAACCGGGAATTGTAATTGGTTTGTCGTCGTTAGGAGTTTACATGCTTGCTCGTAAAAAACACGCTTCAACTAAAGATTGATAATTATCGCGCTACCGTACAACAGTAGAAAAATTACATGCTCTTCCCCAAACGTTAGATTTTATCGTCTGAGCCAACATTAAATTTAAAACAAAAGTCTTATTCTACTCCCACCGATACATTCTCACCTGCTGGAGCAGTACTAGGCATCTCCAAGCAATAACCTGCACCGTATACTGTTTTAATATAACGGGGATGACGGGGGTCAGGTTCGAGCTTCGTTCGTAAGTGACGGATGTGAACTCGAATAGTTTCTATATCGTCATCTGGGTCGTAACCCCAAACTTCTCGAAGAATTTCGCTAGGGGAGACAGTTTGACCGTGACGTTGCAATAAGCAGTGAAGTAACTCAAACTCTAAATGTGTAAGCTTGACAGTTTCACCAAACCAAATTGCCTCGAAACGTTCTGGGACTAGTGTTAATGGTCCGTAGTTAAGAATTTCGCTGTGTTTAGCTGCTTGAGGTATACGGTCAGTGCGTCGTAATAACGCCCTGACTCGTGCCAGCATTTCCTCGACTTCAAATGGTTTAGTTAGATAATCATCGGCGCCAGCGTTGAAACCCTCGACCTTATCTTGGGTTTGGCTTAAAGCAGTCAGCATCAGTACTGGAATTTCAGAAGTACGTTCATCCCGACGCAACCGCTGACAAACGGTAAAACCATCGACTCGTGGCAGCATTAAATCAAGCATAATTAAATCAGGCTGTAGCTGGAGAGCTAGAGCCTGACCCTTAATACCGTCTTCAGCTTGACTGACATCATAGCCAGCCATTTCTAAATTGACGGCAACTAGTTCTGAAATTGCGGGGTCGTCATCGATGACAAGAATCCTTGGCATTAGGTAATCTTATTACTTGTTTTGAAGGATGAGTAAGAATCTTTGAGTGGTGCAAAGATTTCTGTATTGATTATAAAAAAATTTTTAAATCTAACATAAAGATTAAGATGAAATATTTATAAATCTTGGTAAGGAACATACATTTTATACACCATGCATTATCCTGCTTACAATCCGCCACCATTTTTACGAAACGGTCTGTTCATGACTCTGTACGCAGGTTTGTGGGCACATCGGAATTGGAAAAATCATATTTTAGATGCTGAACCCCCTTACCAGCAACAGATCTTTATAGGCGCCCAAGGTGTACCGCTGTTTGGTTTATACGCAATACCTCCCCAACCGTGCGGTACTATTGTGGCAACTTACGGAATAACTGGTGATTTAGAAGACCAGTATTTGCTGAGGATTTTTGCTCGTAAAGCATACGCGCGCTCTTTTGCAATAGTAATATTCGATTGGCGCGCGCATGGCAAATCAATGGAGTTGTCACCGACGTTAACTTCGGATGGGTTGTACGAAGGAGAAGATTTTGTCAGAATAGCAGCACAGGCAGCATCGTTAGGGTGTCCGGGGAAATATTGGTTTGCCGGGTTTTCGTTGGGAGGGCAGTTAGCCCTTTGGGCGGGTAAAGTGGCGCCAACAATACTTCAGGAAAACACAGATTTAGGAATTAGTGAATCAGACATTGGTGGTGTAGCAGTAATTTGCCCTTCTTTAGACTCAAACCGTTCGCTTTCCTACTTGATCAGCCACCCTTCAGGTAAACATATCGAAAAAGGTATCGCTAGGCGCCTGAAAGATTTAGCAATGAAAATTCATGATTTACATCCAGGCGCCATTGACCCTGAAGCCATAGAAAAAATTGATAGTATATGGAGTTTCGACAACGAATTAGTAATTGGGAAATTAGGGTTTCCTTCAGTTGAAGCATATTATGATGCAACAAGTGGTTTACAAGTACTACCTCATCTTCGTAAACCGACTTTAATTATTTATGCAGTGAACGACCCATTTTTTGACTTAGGAATAGTAAAAGACTTAGAAGTAACTTGCGCGGAAAACCCTGTTATTGACTTAATATTAACTCGTTATGGAGGTCATGTTTTTTATTTAAACAGTAAAAAAGGTCAGGAGCAAGCAAAAGACCCTGACCGATGGTGGGCATGGAATCGAGTTCTACAATGGATCGAGAATAAGTAGAAAGTGCTGAGTGCTGAGTGTTGAGTGTTGAGTGCTGAGTGCTGAGTGCTGAGTGCTGAGTGCTGAGTACTGAGTGATGAGTGTTGAGTGCTGAGTGCTGAGTGATGAGTGCTGAGTGATGAGTGCTGAGTGTTGAGTGTTGAGTGCTGAGTGCTGAGTGC
>NZ_JBXXZH010000056.1:0-43575 GCF_059640475.1 Calothrix sp. CBUCES-K 9914 | reverse complement strand
GTTTGACTTGAAACACTGACGGCAAAAGTATTTTTGCCAATCATATTTTTGGCGAAGGTATTGTTAAATGGTACTTTATTAAAAACCTTTGAAGGACATCAAGCGGGAATTTGGGGTGTGGCTTTCAGTAATGATAACCAGACCATTGCTTCAGTTGATGGGGCTGGTGTGATCAAATTATGGGATCGAAATGGAAACAATCTTAAAAGCTGGATAGGACATCAATCTGGAATTTGGGGTGTTAAATTTAGTCCAGAGGGCAAAACTCTTGTTTCTGCTAGTGCCGATAATACAGTTAAATTGTGGAAACTAGACGGCACTAACCTAAAAACTTTTACAGGACATAGCGGTGAAGTTAATGCTGTTGCCTTTAGTGCTGACGGTACAATGATTGCTAGCGCAAGTGCAGATAAAACCGTCCGCGTATTTAGAACCGATGGTACAAGTATAAAAATTCTTAAGGGACATGATGGGGTGGTTAGGGGAGTTGCTTTTAGTCCTGACGGTGAAATTGTTGCCTCAAGCAGTGAAGACGCAACAGTTAAACTTTGGCGCCTAAAATCCGGTTTCATGCAAAAGCTAACTGATTACACTGCTGCCATTTGGGGAGTAGCATTTAGTCCTATTCTTTCTTGGAACCCTTTGGGGTCTGCTCAACTTTTGGCAACAGGAAGCACAGACCACACACTCAAACTATGGGGTCGAGATGGCATACTAGTGAAAACGATCAAAACGCAAAATGCTCTTCGTGCTGTTGCAATAAGTCCCAATGGTAATATTATCGCCGCTGGAGAAGATGACGGTACGGTTACACTGTGGCAACTTGATGGTACTTTGGTTAAAACTTTGAGAGGACATACTGGTCTGGTTACAGATGTGGCGTTTAGTTCTAACGGTGAAATGCTGATCTCAGCAAGTGAGGACAAAACTGTTAAACTATGGAAACTAGATGGAACTTTGTTAAAAACTTTTTTGGGGCATACTGCGAGAGTTTGGAGCGTAGATTACAGCCGTGATGGTAAATTTATTGCTTCAGCAAGCGCTGATACTACTATTAAGCTGTGGCGGACAGATGGCTCTTTATTGAGAACACTAAAAAGTCATAAGACCGCTGTCTGGGGTATTGCAATTAGTCCTGATAGTCAAAAAATTGCCAGTGCAAGCTATGATGGTACTGTTAAAGTATGGCGCGCTGATGGAACTTTGCTCTTAACCTTAAATGGGGATAGAGTTGGTTTTACAAGAGTTGCGTTTAGTCCCGATAGTAATATCATTGCAGCAGGCAGTGCTGATAATACAGTTAAACTTTGGAAAATTGACGGGACGTTACTAACTACGCTACGAGGTGGACATACTTCTCTACCCATGAAGGTAGCTTTTAGCCCTGATAACAAATTTCTCGCTTCCGCAGGAGACGACCAAACAGTAATTGTATGGAATTTAGAACAAATTCTTAATCTCGATTTACTTAAATATGCTTGTAATTGGACGCGCGATTACTTGCATACTAATATAGAGGTAGATACTGGCGTCATACATCTTTGTGATGACAAGTTAAAAGTTAATACTCTCTCCCTTCAAAGCAAGCAAGTCGGCGCCCAATACTCTGCCTACTCCTACTAGTACCTCTATTATAATACCACTTTACTACCAAGTTGCTCGGCACCAAGATAAACAATGGGTATTTATACAGGCTAGTAATAACGCATGACATTAGGAAACGGCGCCAGCAAAGAATAGAACTATAAAAGTTAATTTACATTGTACAAAAATTTAAACCCTGCTTGGCATCTTCCAAAGGACAGCTTTGGCAAGGAGACTACCGATATCCGTGAGGCAATACATGGAGAGGTATTTTACAATCATTACAACCTACCTCCTAACTTGCACATTCAAAAAATCCATATACAATAAGGGTTCCAAAAAATGTGCTAGTTTCATATTTTACTGGAGCGCTTGCGGCGCCAGTCAGAGGCTTATATCTTGCACCTACACCCTATAAGGGTGGGACTATACGAACAAAGCCTGCCGGGAGCAGGCTAAAAAGGCTATTTTATCGTGTTATTGATAAAAATTTATGTTTATTGTAAATAGAGAAATTAAGTATTAATACGTTGGTGCATTCCGGTGAGCTACCACGCTTTTCAATAGAGGATACCTTTAAAGGATTTGGAACTTCTCTTACATCAGTGGCAAGAGAGCTTTTTAAAATCAATGGCGGACAAGAAGGATATTACTTGGCTAACATTCTCGACAAACAATATTACTACTGCGGCAAAAATTCTTATGATGTCAAAGCCAAATTAAATGAGTTGGGAATCACTAATGACCACCATTAACAAGTGTATGACAAAATATGACATAATTACACACTCTACGGCGCCTTTACTCAGTTGCCGCCAAAACCCGCGCGCGAAACTGCCTGAGTCCTTCAATTTCTTCCCTCAAAGCACTTGTCTTGTTTACCTCTTCTTCCAATCTTTCAAGCCTTAACTTAATTTGCTCTATCTCCGATAAATCACAAGGTGCCTGTGCAACATACTTTTGCAAAAGCCCAATCAGTACATCGGTATACCTTTTATTTTCAGCTTGTGCTTTAGCCATAAAAGCTTCTTTAAGACTGCTGTCTAACCTAAAAATTATTCTTTCGTCTTTCACACATCTGCTCCAACTCTAATTCCTAATTATAAGAAATTTTAAGTTTTTCGTCATATATTGGCATACACTATTGCTTGTTGGCATACAAAGTTATACAATGTTATTATCACAGCCTCTGAATAAGTTTATGGCTAAACCTGCTGATATTGGTACAAAACGATTAATTAGTCTTGCCCCAGAAGATTGGGTAAGATGGGTAACACAACTTACCGATTTAACGGTAAAAGAAATTGTGAATGCAGAATTTCAATGGATAAGTAGAGAAAGTGACGTACTAATCCGTGTTACCAATAAAAAAGGTAAAGATTTCCTTGTGTTGAACGAGTTGCAGTTGCGCTACAAGTACACCATGCCAAGACGGATGCGAGCATACATAGCACTGTCAGAGGAGAAATACAACTTGCCAGTTTTTCCTGTGCTAATCAATATCTTGAAAGATAGTGATGCTACAATTCCTGAGCGTTATGAGTCAACCTTTGAGGGGATATACGCATGTCAAGACTACCGCGTTATTAACCTGTGGGAGGTAGATGTGGCAACGGTTTTTAATGAACCTATCCCGTCACTATTACCATTTGTGCCAATATTGAATGGAGGAGATAATCAAAGTACGATTAGAGAAGCATTGAAGTTGATTCGTACAGATGACAAATTAAACCAATTTGAACCAGTCTTAGGTTTTTTTGCTAGTTTTGTATTAGATAGCGTTTTAGTACAACAGATTTTAAGGTGGGATATGGCTATATTACAAGAATCGCCTTGGTATCAACAGCTTACTGAAGAAAGCGAAAAGCGGGGACAACAAAATGAAAGGTTGTCAAATATTCGCATGGGTTTAGAAGCCAAATTTGGCGCCGATGGTTTAGAGTTAATGCAGCAGATTAATGAAATTTCAGATTCCGAAAAGCTAACAGAAATTTTGCGCTGTATTATGACTGCTCAAACTTTGGGAGAAGTACAGCAAGTTATGTAAAATTCTTGCTGTATATATAGATGGGTTAGGTTGAGTTTACAATTATTATTGTATATTTATCCTGCCCTAATTAAACATTATTTAAAGGTTTATAAATGAAAGAAAAGCAGGCATTAATTTATAGACAGTCACAGCTTCCTGCAATTACTTACAGCATGGATTTATTCAACTTATTCTGAGTTAACTATTAATGCTTCTTGGTCGTCAAGCAGGCAAAACCAGTCTACCCCTTCCAACTCTATTGACTCTTCATATCCGTCGGATTGTAATATCTCTTTAATTAAATCCTCTACATGCATTTTACGAATAGCTACAACAAGAGCGCAAGTCTCTACAAACTTCATTCCAGTTTTCAGCATTTGAAAGTTTATCTATCAATATTACTTCTGTCATATGAGTTTTAGACACTCGTCTCGTGTTGCAAAATTTATTAGAAGGTAAGGATTTTAATGGTATCGACCCCTTAACCCAATGGTACATCCAAAGCATGGGATACCTTTGAAGCGCGCGAGTTTCCTTTTGACGAAGCGAGACAACTTGCTTTAGCGGTAGGTGGGTTTGATGTTTCCGACTTGGTTAAAAAACATAAGCTACTTAACTCCGAAGCGCGGTTACTGTAAATTACTTACTCCCGAACAACGTCTGAAAAAGCGCGCGCCATTATTAAATTATCGTTTTGTTACAGGTGCCAAAAAGATGCGACTAAATATTACCAGATTTATTGTTTATTACGTATTTATCGCAAAAAAAGCGCTGTTTTAGAGAATAAATATGTATGTTGAGTGTCGTTTTGATACAATGCTATATTACCACTCCTCGACAACAACTTTCAAAAGCGCACAAATAGGTGCTTTGGGCTTGTGCCACAAAAGATTATAGAATTTGACCCTTGTTAACCCCAGTAGACTTGGAAAAGTCCAGCCAAAAAGCATTACAGTACCGTGCATGGTGAATAGACCATTGTACACAGTGCGGTCAACAAGGTCAGATTGTGGAGTGAGTAATTCACCCCTCATAATCATTGCAAAAATGCCACCAACGAGTAGAAATATGAATGAGGTTACAAGGTATTGAATGCCAATAACTTTGTGGTCGTGGCTAAAGCTAAAGTAAGTTTTCCAGGTTGTGGGGGGAAGATAGTGATGTTTCTCAATCACAACGCTGGAACTTTTCTCAACGTTGATGTTTGCCATAATTATTTAGGTATGGTTATTTAGTAAGGACTGAAGTCCTTACAGAATTAGGAGCTTGGTAATTAACAATGGGAGGCGCCGCAGGTTCAACACTTTGCCAACCAGTTTTAAAGGGACTATCCTTTGTGAGGGCATATTCGGTAGCAGCTTGGTTAATAGCAGGCGCCGGTTCTTGGCTAGCAGCTTTCTTCAACCAGTTTTTGTAATTCTCAAGCGAGTCTACTACTACATTTGCTTCCATTGTGGCGAAGTAAGTACCGCTAAATTGTGAATCCATTAAACGGTATGTACCTTCGCGCGTTGGAGTAAATTCAAAGTCGATTTTGTTCTTGGGAATAATATCTTGTTTGACTCGGAAAGCAGGTACAAAAAAGCCGTGGAGAACATCTTGAGATTCTAAAGCCAAATGAACTCGTTCGTTTACAGGTATATGTAGTTCTGTACTGGAAACGTTTTTGTAAGGGTAGTGAAACTCCCAAGCCCATTGTTTCGCTATAACGTTGATAGGTTGAGTTACATCAATGTCTGGTTCTTGTTCGGTAGCTCTAGGTTTTTTGTTCCAAAGTCCATCCCAAGGTGCCGCTGCTGCTGAGTCCATACCCATTGGTATGTGGAGGTGGTGTTCCATTGGGCCGCGAATGGACATTTGGTCATAGATTTGGTAACTGTAACCAGCAATCCAAATTACTAGTACTATAGGGATTGCTGTCCATACGACTTCGAGGGTAATATTACCTTCGATTGGAGGACCATCGCTAGTATCATGTTCTGCCGCGCGATGAAATACAACGGCATATAATAATGCAGCAGTTACACCAAAGAAAATAAATGAAGCGAGTACTACGAGAAAACTAAATAAATCGTCAATGAGTTGCGCTTCGACTGTAGCTTGAACAGGGAACCAAGAATAAGCTTGCTGTCCCATCCAAAGACTTGCCGCAGTCACTACAACTGTACCAACGGTCAGTGCTGAAAGGTTCCGGGTGTTCATGGTAATGGGCAATCGATTTTTCTTACTTCAACAACAACTTGTGAATATTTCCACCATTACGCAATATTGAATCTGCTGTATTATGTACACCAAATTCTGCGGCAAGTTGGGCGCCTAATGTACCGTGGAGATACAAGACAAACATAATTGCTAATCCTGCTACTAAGTAACCCCACTGAACTTGACGGTCTTCGTCTTTACGCCATTTGAAGCGCTGAAAACCTCTCCATATAGTCATGCCAGCGATAATAGCGAGTAGTAAAACACCACCTACTCCGTGCCACAGCATTGTTTCCATTGCGTGGAGTCCCCAAGCAGAAGTTACATCCATATTTGGTTCAGCGAGCATCATTTCGTAGAAACCTGCTGCAACTGTAAAAAATGTAATGATGGATGAACCAAGCATGTTGTACCAGCCAACATCAAAGAAGTTAGACTGAAGAGCTGGTAGTGCCAAGAATTTGAATATTGGTTGTTGATATGGAAAGAGTACACCAACAAAATCAAACGTAATGCCGATAATAAATAACCCTAGGGTTAAGTGTACTAAATTTGGGTGAATCGGAATAATATACGGTAAACCATTGGCGCCAAGGTGCGCGCGTAATTGTTCAATGAGTCCAGTTTCCATTACAGTAATCCTTCTTTGAGTGCTTCAACAACTGGAACTGTGTGTAAGCCGTATATCCAAACGAGTTCATCACCGAGGAAGACTTGCACAAAGACTAAACCAGCTAATACTAACCCCACACCTAAGTAGGGAGCTGGAAGTTTTTCTGGGGTTTTCAAACGAATCACATATCGCCAACCTGTAATTGCAGCAATAATTCCAGACAATGACCAACCAATTAGTGTGTGTACACTCAATACAGGTTGTGCCATATCATATGGATGTGCAAGTCCAGCTTCAAACTGACCAAAAATGATTGCCACAAACACAGCAACGGTGGCAAGACACATATTCCACCAACTCACCTCGAACAAACGCGCGTTCTTAGTAAAGTAACCAATAACGTCACATACGAAAGCAAATAACACCATTGCAATCACAAAGTGAACAATAATGGGGTGAATAGTGTCGGGATATGGTAGACCGTGGTCGTTCAACTTTTGTAGAAGCTCAAACATAATATTCTCCGAGGTACACCTAAGCAGCTAAACTTTTGCACGAAACAAAACTTTACAGTTACCTCAATTGTTAAGGAATTCAAGAATTAAAAAAGTTCAAATGGCGACTTTTACTATTGATTTTTAATGTTCAGGGTGAGATTGTTTGTCCAATGTTTTATACTTACAGACACCAAAAACCTATGTAGAGATGTGATATATCGCGTCTCTACAACGTTGGTTTTCACGTATCAAAGCCAACCTATACAAATATTTGTTACCCAACGCGCGTAGTATTTCATCGACTTTTATATGCAAATAGCCAGAAGAAATAAATCCATGTATAGATAACAGCTTTAATCTATTTGTATAATTATAGCTTTATATTTCCTTAATCATGATTAAGCAAGTCAACAAATGTACTGCTTTAATAACAATAACAAATTTCTAAATGTTATTTATAAACATTCATAAAAAATGTTTTTGTATATTAGTCTATATTGATAGATGAAGATGTAACTATAAAAAAAAAGCCTGCATAAGCAAGCTTTTTATGTATATATTGAGGTTTTGCTTTTTTAGTACTTAAAGAAATTAACTAGCGAATGCAAGCTTTTTTCATCTGACGCTGAACTTTAAACACACCACCAACAGCTAGCAAACCAAATATTACTCCAGGTTCAGGCACTTTAGAAGATGTAGGTTGAGGAGCTACACCTGCAAGCGTGACTTCGTAATTACCATTGTGGGATATACCGTCTGTTTCAGTTAGTCCAGATAGTGTAGCATTATGGCTGTAAAGGATTTGCGCTTGACCATTGTTATAAGCAACTTTAACTAGTTCGCTTGCCTGTAAAGGTGTATTAGAAGAAATTCCTAACAAAGGCGCCGCATCATAATGACCTGCTAACCCAATTCTAATTAGTCCATCATTATCTTGATTAACATATGATATATTGGGGTCACTGAACCTTTGGAATCCTCCAGCAAGTAGGAAAGCGGTGAAGGTTGTTTGATTAGCTGTGGCGCCATACTTGGATAAAGTCTCAGTAAACCAAGAGGTTGCTGTATTTGATGGGTTATACAATGAACTAATTGCTGCTAAACGCTGATTATCGTTTAGTGCATTACCTAAGGCTGTTTTTACATTTGCTACAGTTGATGCACCAAACCAGTCTGCTGCTGTAAGACTGCTAATAGTGATTTGTTTTCCACCAATTTGACCATTCAGGCTTGTAACTTGGTTATAATTGAGGAAATTGTTGAGCGCTAGAAAACGCTGCAAAGCGTTTGAATTTGAGTTTGGAGAAAGTAATGATTGCTCACTGCTTGCGAATAGTTCAATATTACCAGTCGGATTACTAGCATCACCAGTTAAGATTTGTTCTAAACTCGCACTGTTATTCTGAAACGTCTTGCCATCTTTCGCATCATATTTAATGTAGTCACTGCCAGTAACACTAACGTTTGTTATACCGGAGGCAAATGCTGGAGCGCTTGCAACTGCGCTGATGCTAGCAGTGATGGAGGCGCCAATCAAAAGTTTCTTAAAAGCGTTATTCATCTTAAATCCCCTATGATTTTCTGTGTAAACTTTTATACAATGTACAGTTCTAGGTTTCCCTAAAACAGAATCATTTTTTGAAATGGTCAAATCGCATTGTTCACAAAGGTTGCAAATCGTGAACAAGTAAACACAGTATAAGAGATCAAGAATCTTTATTAGGTGAAATTCATATGAATTGTCAATAAAATACCAGTAAAATTTAATGCACTAATGTTACTAGTTAAACAGTAATATTACGTAAGTAGTATACCTAAAGTATGTTTGTAGTGCTGTCGGAGTGAAAAATACTCCGATTCAGATTATTATTGTTCAGTTAACAGCTTTGTATACTTATCAAGCGCACACTGGAACGTATATTTTTGCTCGTACAGTTGACGCGCGTTTTTGCCCATTGCCTTAGTTCTTTGAGAATGTTGTACTAGTTCCTTTATCACCTCAGCAAGTTTTTGAGGGTTATTAGGAGGGATGTTAACTCCACAATTGTAAGTTGTTAATAACTGGTCTATATATGAGTTTGGAGAAGTAATCGCGATAACTGTTCTTCCTGCTGCTAACATTCCGTAGAGTTTAGATGGTGCAACAATCGACTCGGCGCCTGGAATTAGACTGACGAGGGAAGCATCACAAGCGGTCAGGGAAAGTGGAAGTGTTTCTCGGTCTTGGAAAGGTAACAAAAGTATGTTTTTCAACTCATATGTTGCAATTGCTTCTTTTAAGACTTTAGTTTTTATTCCTTCACCAATAAAAACAAATTGAATTGGAGCGTCTTTGAGTAACTTTGCTGCAATCGCGATAGATTCAATATCGTGCAGTCTACCTAAGTTACCTGAGTATAAAACTGTAAATTTTTCATCAAGATTGTATTGTTTAGCAAACCAATTGTTTTCCTTCCCTATTGGTGAAATATTTTCAATAGCCCAATTTTCAAAAACTTGTATTTTGTCTTTGATGTCAGGATATTTTAGTTCTAAAAAAGCTTGCATTGAGCTACTGAGAACAATTATATTTTGCGAATATTTACAGGTTAAGTGAATCAGCCAACTAAAAAACTTGAATAAAATTCCTGGTGACTGCAACACACCAGTCATGAGAGCAGATTCAGGAAAGATATCTTGTAGTAGAAAGCAATATTTACCTCTTTTTAAGAATTTAAAGCAAATACCCAAAATACCTGCATAGGGTGGGTTAGACGCAATTAAAAGAGGTACATTTCGCGGTTGTTTAAAAATGAGGTAAGTAAACGCTCCTAAAATATAAAATATTGAACTAGCAATTTTGCTGATAATACTAGTACTAGATTTAATTGGAGAAAACGCACGATTTATATTTACTTGATTTAAAGATTCTGGAATAGTAAGACTCGACTGAGTTTCTGTAACAACATTCAAAGTATAACCGCGCGTGACTAGTCCCTTAGCCAAATCTGTCATTAATTGAGCAGTGGCAGAAAAACTAGGGTAAAAGTATTGAGTTAAAATAGTTATTGATTGCATATTTTTAGTATAAGAATTAAAGAGCTAACCCTGATTTAATTCGTTTAAGTTCAATAATTTTTACTACTGTCATAAACTCATACATTGCATAAAGGAGGCAAAAAAAGAAAGCCTGCCATCCTTCTAAAAAACCTAATCTAAGAATATACATCTGGATAAAACGAACTATCGGACGTAAAAGCCAAAATTTTGCAGCGAGTAGTCGTAATTGAAGCTTGCGATTAGTCGCTAAACTACTAACCTCACGTGTTTCTAGAAATTTCATTACGTTTTCTGCATCCCAGCTAGAGTAACGGTCGTGTCGCTCTAGCCAATCACTAAATCTTTTAGAATTAGCAAAGTGGTCATAAGGAATTGCAATTTTACCGACTCTTGCATTGTTTGTAAAGTGTTCCCACACTCCACCAGCAAAAAAGACTTCTCCTCGTTTTACAAGACGAGAATGCCAGTTTGGGTATCCTTGAGTAAGCTTTAACCACTTTCCCCAAAATAAGTAGCGGGCAGTAAGTTCAAAAGCATTATAGGGATTGTTCTTGTCAGCACAAACCTTTTGAATTTCTGTAGCAAGTTCTGGAGGAACTGTTTCATCAGCATCGACGAATAAAACCCAATCGAATTGTAAATTACAGTTATTCAAAGCCCAGTTACGTTGTTCAGCAATGATAAATCGAGGACTTTGAATATGAGTAAAAACTTTCACTCCGAGTAATTTTGTTAACTCTATTGTTCCATCAGTACTTCCTGAGTCTACAATAACTATTTCTTGACACCATTGGAGTGAGTCGATACAACGTTTGAGATTGACTACTTCATTTTTAGTGAGAATAACAGCACTTATATTTGTATTCATAATATAATTACTCCCTTGTACAATAAAAATAGCCTAGAGATGAGTGATCTGTACGTTTTACTGTAAAGCCTTGAGCTTTGATAGTTTTCTCTAATTCATTGACATTACCTTCACTTGGGTGATATTCTATGACCATTTGTTTAACCGATTTAGTCCAAGTTAAATCTTCTTGAAAGAATGAAAATTCTCCACCTTCAACATCACATTTTAAGAAATCACAAGTACCAACACGAGATATATATTCATGAATGTTAAACTCTTCAATTTTCGGATTTGATTTGATTAGAGATTTTGTCCAACTATTGTAGAAGCCACCTACAACAGCACATTGAATTTGTACTCTATTTTCATATCCATTTTTAGTAGTATTATGTTTTATCGCATTAACAAATTCTGATTGTGCTTCTACTGCATGAACTTGTGCATAAGGTGCTTCTGCTAATGCAAAAACAGTAAAAGCGCCTCCATTGGCACCTAAATCAAGAATATGACGGGCTTCTTTTAATCGACCTTTTTCTACGTAACATAAATGCCCATATATTTCACGTACTACCCCAAACCCTAAATTATCGAAATGTAGTTTCTTGTTATCCCACAAAACATCAAACGAGTCTCCGAAAGCTTTATCTAAAGCCCATAAACTTTTAGTTTTAGCAAGTGTAACTAAATGCGTAAGTGTTCCAGACAACCAACGAGTAAATTCACCTAATGGTAAAATCTTACTAACCAACCATACTTCTTTAAGAAAAAGATTAAATTGTGCTAACATAATTATCTCCTAAATAATTTATTTTTGTAATGTATAACATAAACATACCTATTAAATTTATTGTATAATTTTTAAGTTAATAATTTATTATGTATGATTGTTTAAAAGGTCAATATAGTAACTTTCAATATGCTTGGCAATTTTTTCGATTAAAAACAATGATTTTATCCATGCTCTTGAATCAAAATTTGCTTTTTGTAATTGACTAGGTAATTGGATTAAATCTCGAATTACGTTTGTCCATTCACTTGCAACGCGCGGACATACCCAGCCCATACCAGCTTCAGCAACTTCATTATGAAGTCCAACCTTGTTTGATATTAAAACTGGACAGTTACAGGATAAGGCTTCTATGACAACATTGCCAAAGTTCTCGTGCCGACTGGGTAAAACAAATAAATTTGCAGCAGAGTAAATAGCTGATAATTGCTCTGGCTTACATCTATCTAAAAAATGAACCTGCTTTAATAAGTTTACAGCTTGAAATTGTGCCATCAGTTCTTTTTTCGTACCATCATCATCGCCTCCAACAAAAATCATTTGCCAATTTAGTCCCCGCAGTGGAGCGAGAGTCTTTGGTAGTAAATCTAATCCCTTTTTATGGTGCAGGCGCCCGACATTTAAAATTACAAAGTCATCTTCACTTAATTCATACGATTTTCGCCATCCTTTTGACTCATCTGGAGCATGTCTCCAAAATTTAGTTTCTAAGCCATTAGGAACTATGAAAGCTTGCCCAGGTAGACGTAACCATTGGCATTCTTCTAGTTCTTGCTTGCTCGTATAGTGAATAGCTGCGGCATTTCTAACGTTAAAACCTTCTTGCAATAAGTAGTAAGCTAGCTTTTTTGCTGTTTTTTGCCGCCAAGAGTAAGGTCCAAGGGCGCCTCGTGGTGAGACAATATAAGGAATGCCGTGTTTTTTTGCGGCTTTACAAGCTGCTGTACTAGTACGTTGCCAAACACCTGTAACATGAATAATGTCAAATTCCTTTGCTCTTGCTGTAACTGCTTGCTCCATACCTGGGCAATGAATACCCATTCCTGGTTCTTTTACAAAGTAAGTGACTTTAACACCGTTGCGAATTATTGGTTGGTTAAGAGGTAATTCAGTTTGGTTTTCCAAACCAGCATTGGAAGTGAAGACCTCAACTTCATGGCCGAGGTTTGCTAATCCTTCACAAAGTTGGCTAACGCTGAGAACGGGACCACCAAATTTCCATGCGGGTGCATAGACAGGAATATAGTGTAGTATTTTTAACTTTTTTGATGTCATTTGCCTAGCTATGTTGGTGAAGATAGAAACCAAGGCTAGTAAGTGCCCAATAACGACGAGCTTGTTTAGCTGGGTCTCCTATTTTTAAATCTCGTTCTAATTGTTCAGTGTTGAGCTTAAAATCATAGGTCTGGTTTAGATATGTAAAGGCTGTATGCATACACTCTCGTAGTGAGGAACTTAAGTATAGGTTGTAGTCTAAATCAAAGCCTGTTTTTTGACGTTTTAAAACATTTTGAAAGCTTTTGGGAATCTGACTAGCTAATAAAGGCTTTTTTTGTGCTTTTGTAGTCCGTTTTTCACTCCAGGGTATACCACATACTGTTTCTATATAACTTTTTCCTAGATATGGAACACGTAGCTCTTGCTGGTTTGCCATTGTTGCCCAGTCGCTATCTCTCAATAAGGTGTTTTGTAAATAACCTTCAACTTCACTCAGACAAATTTGAGTTTCAATATCAAAATTTTGACTAATATCGGCTTTATGCTTACAAGGCATTGTAGTCTGCTCATAATCTTGGGCGCCAGTCCAAAAGTCAGATATTTGATTGGGTGTGAAGTAACGGCGAACTTCATCCACCATTTGTCTAGGTGAGTTGCTCCGTTGTAACAAAAGTTGGAGTCTTTCTCTATATATAGAATTTTTACCCCAACCCTTTACCTTTTCTATACAAGGCAAAAAAACAGACTTCATAATGCCCACTTTTTGTGCAAATTTATATAAAGAAACTAGAGAACTGAAATGGGGATAGCCTCCATGTAGTTCATCTGCTCCACTACCACTCAAGACAACTGTAATATCATATGCACGTGAAGCTCTGGATATTAGATAAGTATTAGTACCATCTGAGGATGGTTGATCCATTGCAGCAAAGCTATCGAGTAACCAAGTAGCAAGTGTTTCTTGGGAAAGATCAGCTGTATAGTGCTTTAGATTTAATTGTTGTGCGGTCATGGCTGCCAGAAAACTTTCGTTTTTGCTGGAATTCTGTAAATCAAACGTAAAAGTGGACATTCTATTGTTGCTGATTGGGGCAAGCGAGCAAGCTAAAGCTGTGCTGTCTATTCCAGATGAAAGAAACAAACCTACGGGAACTTCTGCAATTAGCTGATTTTTAAGCGTAGACTGCAAAACTTCTGTGTGAGTATTTTGGCTTGCTGATGGTGGTGTTATCTGTGTTTGTTTATAGAATAAGTCTCCAAGATTCCAGTAACGAACTTGTTGAGTTAATGTAACTCTATCTTGCTGTAAATCAACCCAGGAATAATGGGCTGAAGGAAAAGCTTTAATTGCTTGTCGAATAGTTCGAGGTTCCTGTATAGACCCATAAACAAGATAATCGTAAATGCTTTGCTCATCCCAGTCAGTTGCTACTAGTTCAGAACTAATTAGCGCTCTAACTTCTGATGCAAATGCAATACCTCCTCCCTGAGTATAAGCATAGTATAGAGGCTTGATTCCAACATGGTCGCGCGCTACTAACAACCGTTGACGATTTTGGTCAAACAGCAGAAAGGCAAACATCCCATCTAAACGTTCAATAAGTTTTTCTCCCCAGACACGGTAGCCTAACAATAGAACTTCCGTATCGCTTTGGGAGTGAAATACTAAACCGTGAGCTTTGAGTTCTTGGCGTAGTTCCAAAAAGTTGTAAATTTCTCCATTAAACACTACTACATTGCCAGTGATAACATCGACCATTGGCTGGTGTCCAGCTGGAGAAAGGTCAATAATTGCTAAACGGGTATGGAGTAAATGAATTTGTTTGGCACCTAGATTTGCTTTCCAAGTTCCTTGAGAATCTGGACCCCGATGATGCAATGCTGCTAAAACTCTTTCTGAATTTAAATTTTCGGCGCCGATGTACCCAAATATTCCACACATACTTATGTACTATTAAATTAATTAATCTACTGTTTACTTTTGTGTAAGAATTGAATCAATAATTGTGTGACACCTCTTCTCAAAATTTTGATCTGAGAAGTAATCTAACCCTTGCGGAACTACTCCTTTTGGACGTTTTAAAGCTTCTATTATTCCAGCTTTAATTTCCTCTGGACTATTAGGGTCAACTATAATACCTAATAACCCATTTCGCACAGCTTCCCTTCCACCATCTAGTTTGCTGGCAACTACAGGAACACCACATGCCATTGCTTCCAAAAAGACAATACCAAACCCTTCTCCTTTGCTAGGCATGACGTAAGCATCTGCGAGTCGATAATGATCTGCTTTTTCTGTTTCAGGCACAAACCCTGTGAATATAATATGTTTCTCAATTCCTAAAGAACTAGCTTTTGCTTCTAGTCTTGTGCGGTCATTTCCTTCACCAGCAATAATGTAGACCAAATTTTGAATTTCTTGAATGAGACTAGGTAATATTTCTAGCACTTCATCAAAACCCTTATAGCGTTCATGACTGTCGAGGCGCCCTAAAGTCATTAAAGTCGTTTTACCCTCTAATTGATAGCGTTTTAATAAGTCATAATTTTTTTCCTTTGGCGTAAAACACTCAAGGTTAACCGTATTAGGCAGTATAAATTCTTTGATATAGTTCAACTTTGTCCAGGTTATAAAACGCTTATTTGTTAGTTCACTTACTGAAATAATACTAGCTACTGCTTTAAGTAAGTAATTAGATAATTTATTAGGAGATGGGCGCCAAGCTTCATACCCGTGGAGTATTAGAATGATTGGTGAAGGAATCCAAAGACTTACTAGATATGCAAGAGGAACAAAATTAATATGTCCGCATATAATTAAGTCGATTTTAGGTTTTTGCTTTAGGACTTTTAGCATTGCCATAATAAAGCTTAGTTTTCCCATTGAGCCTTCTATAACATAAGTTAATTTATCAGGAAGTAAATCAATTGGGTCTACTACTTTACGGGGAATAGCAACAACTTCTTGGGAATGAGGGTATGTGCATAAGGCTTTGATAAAATCTCTATTGAATTTAGCTATGCCTCCACGTCCACCAAATGCATCTGAAACCAGGGTAAGAGTTATCATGATTTTTAAATAATCTGATAAAGTTTGTTTATTATTATGTTAAAATTACAATTAAACATAATTACATACATATTGTTAATTTTTAATTGGCTCTGAATAAAGAGATATTGCAAGCAAAGCTTGAGAGCAAGTACCTATACTACTAGTCGCTCCGACTAAATTTCCTTGAAATAGAAATTGCATAAATAGAAAAATGCATATGAAAGATAATAAAGCATGATAAAAGCTTCTTTTCGCAAATACGAGATTACGTAAAATAGCTAAAAGCATTAAGCATATAAAAATACTGCCACGTAATAATCCCTGAGTTACTAAAACAAACGTTAAACCTGATTCAGAAAAGGGATTTTTAGTAATGTCGTAGCCAAAATCCTCATAAGGTAATATCCATCCCCAACCAGTAAGTGGTTTTAAGGCAAATAGCTGTGAGTGCAAATCCCAAATTAGTTCTCTTCCTGCTCCTGTCCTTTCTACATTTACAATGTCTATTCGCAGTATTTCTAATATAAAATTTTGAAAATCTTGTTGTATAGCAATAAAGATTGGTAATGCAGCTAAAAATAAAAGTAAAGATATAATCCAATTTTTATTGTTTAAATATATCGATATCATACTAATTATTGCTACCGAAATAAAAGCAGTTCTAGAATAACTAAAAAAAATACAAATAGAGCATAAAACAATAAACATATTTATATGAATTTTGTTTAGACAATTTTCCCTTATTATGCTAGGGAATTTAATTAAAGCTACACCAGTCGCAAAACCCAATGTTGCTACAAATGCAACGCCATGATTCCGGTAGGTCGGGAATGAAGCAGGAGTATAACTAGGAAAATTTTTCATTGAATCCCAAAGAGTAATATAATCAAATTGAGTTGTGTATTCCGTCCATCCGCTTATTTTTTGAAATATGATTTCTCCTAGTGGTACAGGTAGCATTTGAATGATAATATTAATTACGATAAACCAAAATATAAACCAACAAAATTCTCTTAAAAATATTGTCCATTTTCGACAATTATTTAAATAATAAATAACTGCTAAATGTATAACAGTAATTCCTAAAGAATTAAATAAATTACTAATTTTATTATCATAAAAAACTACTGTAAATAAAACAGACATAACAGTCCAAATACAAATTAATTTTGCTCCCAATTTTTTCATAAAAAACATATTGTTAAGAAGTTTGGTATTAAACAGTTTTAAACCAACTACTAAACATATTGGCGGTAAATAATTATAATTGAATAAGTTAGGAAGTAAAACAGTTCCAAAGATAGGTAACAAAAATACCATATTAATCAGTAAAAAATATTTATTCATGTTTGTTTTGTTTTATTTATGGTGTTACGGATGAAGCCTTTAATCGAATAAAGTTTAAAGTTTTGCTTTTGAAAATAGCTGTACTGTAATAGATAAAACATGAGAAAGAATTAAAATTTTGGCTATTTATTCTATATATAACTCCTTTTTGATTATAATTTAAGGAGTAATAATTTTATTCATTCTTTATACTTTAGTTTGATTAATTATTTCTGTATATAATTTAATAGAGCGTTGTGCATATGTTTTCCAACTTAAATCTTGCTTTCGTAATTCTAATGCAGCTTGCTGCTTCTGTTTAAGTAAATTGGAGTTTTCTGCTAATTTGCTAAGTAGAAAACTAATGACTTGACTATCGCGCGCAGGTATTAAATACCCAGCAGGGTACTCTTCTATACCGTTCTCTAACATGATAGGTTGAGTGCCTGACATCCGTAACAAATCTTCCCCTCCTGTATTAGTAGTACAAATTAGTGGTAAACCAGAAGCAAGAGCTTGAGCTTGTACATAAGCAAGTCCTTCTTCAATGCTTGCCATTACAAAAACGCTACTGTTACGGTAGTAGTCTACTAACTTTGCTTGGGGTACATGACCAACAGATTTAATTCGCTCCGTAGCTCCCGCTAGCAATCGAGATGTTTCTGCTGTAGCTCCACCAACCAAACACAGTTCACTATTTGGTATATTTGCATCCATAAAAGCTCGCGCTAGATAGTGAATACCTTTACGTACACTCAAAGAGCCTGCATAAATTACGCGAAAGATATTATCCTGCTTCACTCCTGGTGAAAAGCTATTGATATTTGTACCAAAAGGGTTGTGAACTAAACGTTGTTCAGGAAATTCTTGACTGAGAAAACTGCGTTTAACAAATAAGCTAGGTACTGCTATTTGGTCTACGAGTTCATATTCCCGTAACTCCTGTTCAACAATTTTTGGATGTGTTTCATTCCAAGTCAAACCTAATTGATCATATTCTTCCCTCAGCAATTGACACTGCACGCTCATGTGAGAAGAACTACGCTCTAAGAGAAACGGTACGTTATTCTTTTTTGCCCAATATATTGAAGGTTCAGAAAAACTTGACCAGCCATGTACTAGGGTACTACCTTCTAAATAGCGAGCCGCATGTTGACTAAATAAATGATGAAGAAAAGCTTGGGATTTCATTACAAGCTTTTCTCCTCCAACTTTGTGAAAAACACTACTAAACAGAAGTGTCAAAGGTAAACTAACTACTTTCTCGTCTGGTATTCCCCACTGACGAGTTTTGTATTTAGGGTAGTTAGTGATTAAGCGATGTAATACTCCGGCTGTATTGAGTTCCCGTGCTAGGTCAAAAGCGTGCCATCGCCCACCGACAACAAGAGATATTTTCATATTTATACAGTTTCCTTTGTACCTATAACTATAAGTGTTTGTGCCCATGTTTCTTTTACCTTTTCAGAGAGAGGAAGAAAAGGTATAGTAATGTTACCAAGTATGAATGACACTGGGTAAATAACTTTAGAAACTAATTGCAAAGGATGTGCTGAAAAAAAAGAAAAATAGTTATGAGGTAATGCATAAATACGCTGTAGGTCTAAATCCTCAAATTCTTTTCTATGGGAACTACAACTATAATCAATTTCAGGAATGTTATAACCTGCTAGGCCGTGTTCGCGTACCATGCTTCGCATCAAATGCTGACCACAAGGAACTATAGATACAATCCAACCACCTGGTTTTGTTAAAGAGTAAAGTTTCTTCCAAATTTCTTGACGCTGTGATAATTCTAAAAAGTGTTCTACTACACCGAAATGATAGCACATGTCATATAGTTGAGAACTTTGATACTCAAAAATGTTAGCTACTTCAACAGTCGCTTCAATAGGTTGAAATTCAGAAACCTCCTTCAAAAAATTTTGCGCCCTGTTAGCTACAGCGCTTGATACATCTATACCATGAACTTCAAAGCCATTTAAAGCTAACCGTGCAAGATGAATTCCTCCTCCACAACCTAACTCAAATAGGCGGTTTTTTTGTTTAAGTTTAGTAACTTTTAAAATTCTACGCCATACCTGTCCAAGTCTTTTAAGCTTTTCCATTTCATATTTTGAGTAACAATGATGCTCATATTTCCCATCTAATGCTAATTCTTTCTGCCAAAGTTTGCTTGCATCATATGTATTTATATCCATAAACATCTCCTAAATTTATGTCGTTGTTAATTTTATTTTTTTCTGAAAGTAAATACATGCAATGATTTTAAGAACATGCGAGGTGATCAAACCAATCATAATACCTAATTCAGATAACCACCACCCTAGTATCAAGATAATTATTGTTTTTGCAAGTGGTTCTATCGCTTGAATAATCAAATATGTATTTAAGCTCCCTGATAGTTGTAGTGCGGAATGAAATTGAACAGTAGCAGCTTGAATAATTACAATAACAGCAATCCAAGGAATCATCCAATAACCATCTTGAAAGCTTTTACCTAAAACAGAATTTAAAAGGTATGGTCCGATTGTTGTTCCTCCCAAAATTAGCAGTGTTAAAAGACATATTAAAACAATAATAGCTTTTTTTAAATAACGATTTACTAAATTAGGTTTAGTCCAATCTAAATGTGCTTTACTAGCACTAGTCATAGCATTGGATAATAAACCAACAGGAATCATTAAACCTGTTATACCTATATAGTTACCTAAACTAACTAAAGAACCAAAGATAGAGAAAGTCCATATATCTATTCTAGCAGCAAAAGATTCTAGCAAATAAGGAAAGAATGATTTTACAAGAGGATAAATTGGTGGTTTTTCTTTTAGCAGTTCTCCCTTCAGCAACTTCTCTTTTTGGAACCAACCAACTAAAAGAGAAATAAAATGCATAACTATATATAGAATTATAATAGATTTCACAGATACAAGGTTAGTCAAAAATAGGATAAATAGTAAAAATAAATAGCTTCCTTGTAGACCTATTTTCATTGCATACTGACCGTTAATACTACCAACAGCAATATAAATAGCAGAAAGACTGCCACCTAAAATGTATAACGGGAAATTGCTATAATAAATAATACTAAGTATTCGAGCTTCATCTGAAAGCTTATTAAAAATAAAGCTGATAGCTATACCTATAGGAATAAATATAAATGAAAGCCAACAAGTATAGTAAATGGTTCGGCGCCATGCCTCTTTACCAGATATTTGTTTTGAAGTAATTAAGCCTTGCAATAATCTCTCCCATTGGCAAGTTCCTAATGTAAAAATTGTAGATGGAACGAGAATAACTAAAGCAAGTAGTCCTCGTTCCTCAGAACCTAATGTTCGGTTAAGCAATATAGAGGCAGGGAAAGAGAATAAAGTTGTTAAAACTTCCCAACCCAAGCTTCGAGAAACTCCAGGAGTAACTTGATCGAGTATTCTAAATAATTTATGGGGCATATAAAAATACTCGGAATAATTAAAAAATATACTTTTGAATTTAATAAATAACTGGTTTGACAAGACGAACAATATTTGCACTAATTAAAAAGTCATCGACATTACATTCGTTTAAGTATTTGACTTTCAATTGATTAAATAAATTAGGGTATCTTGTCTTAAATGCTAGAGATTGAGGGCTTAATTCTAATATTAAATTTTTAATTTTAAAATTAACTTCCTGAAATAAGCTACAATAATCCTTAGTCTTTAAACGAGAAAAAAGATTAAGCTCTATATATCTTCCTCCACTTTGAAAGTCTTCTTCTTTCGCTAAAAAGCTTTGAATATACTTTACATAATTTTGAGAATCTAAAGCCAAATGATTGAAAGCATTTTCTAATCCACCTCGACCTGAAAAATGATCGCCACCAGCACAATACCAAAGGGGACCATAGCTAGCATAAAGCGTCCCCCCTGGCTTTAAAACACGGAACGATTCTTGAAGGACTGATTTTAAATCTAAGCAATGTTCAAAAACTGCGTCTGATGCACATAAATCAATTGAACTATCTGTTAAAAAAGAATGATCTTCTAAAGAAGACTGACGAAATTCTACATTAACACCTAATGAATGGCAGTAGCTAGCTATTTGCTCCCAGGATTGTTTAAATTCAAACAAATCTGTTGCAATAATCTTTTTTGGTTTTAGCCTTGCCCAAGAAATAACATCCCAACCTGTTCCAGTTCCTTGAACTAAAACAGTAGCTTCTTTTATATTGCAAAAAGCGGCGCCCCAGTGACGACGAGTTTCTAAAGGCATCCCTCGTCCTGGAAGTATGAGTGACGGGTTAAGATTACTTAGGTTTTCCGAAGATAAATAACTACGGGCATAAGCCGAAAGTAAAGGGCGAGTAAAACAATAAAATAAGCGTTTAAATAAACTTGTTTTATGTCCTTTGTCTTGCTCAAACCAAGAGTTCAGGTAGTAATTTTTCATAGCTTTTTACAATGTATCTTTATCGACTAAATTAAGATATTTTGACTGCTGTAGCTCGCATAACTCTGGTGTAAATACCCGTTGAAGGTCCTCCTGTTTCAATAAAGTGAACTAATTTGATGATTTGTCGTAAAATTCTCCATAAGGCATATCTAATTATACCCTTTAAAGAAGTTGGTTGTGGATGATGTTCCTGAAATTGAAGTTTGCTAAAACCACAAGTTAAAAGTATATGTTTTAAACTAACAGTTGTATAAGTTACTTCATGAGTAAAGTCACTATGTACTGTACCCCCAGCAAATGGTGAATCGCCATTCGGTAACTGTAATATTAAACGACCTTCAGGAACAAGAGCAGAGTGAATAGTATCCAAAAATTTTACGGCTTCTTCTTTACTAAAATGCTCTAAAATATCAAAGGCTGTTATTAAAGAAAATGTGTCTGGATGTTGCGACAGATATTTGATTGCATCAGCACAAACAACTTGTGGAAACTTTTGGCGGGCAATTTGCACTTGTTCAAAACTTATATCTACTCCATATAAGCTTGTGAATCCTTCTTCTTCTAGCAGACTCAAAATATTTCCAGAACCACAAGCAACATCTAAAACCTTACTACCTCGTGATACTTCCTCCACCCAAGAACTAATAGCACGACGTAGGTTAATAATATTACGAGCATTCTGCTTCTCAGGGTTTGGTAGAATATCTTGTAAGAATTGTTTATTTTTCGATACATATGTGTCATAAACACGTTGCCGATAATTCATTTTATTTTACTAACTCCAAAATTGTTTTAAGCCGATTTGCATAAGTATTATGCTTTTGAACTATAATCTGAATACCTAGCTGTCGCATTTCCTCTCGTTCTACTGGATGTTCGAGTAACCACTTGCATTTTTCTGCAAGGTCTTGAGGTGAAGAAAAAAAACCATATTCTGGATAACCCTTAAGAATTTCTCTATGTTCGTTAGTATCCTCATAAATACCGCATCCGCCACATGCCGCAATCTCAAATGTTCTAAGCGTCGATTCGTCTCTATTACGTTTCCTGACAATACCAAGAGATAATTTAGAGCAATAAATAGCTAATCTTAATTGTTTATCAAAAACAGTCGGGTATTTCTGCCATTTACTAATAAATATTCTTTGCCAAGCGCCACCATATAACCTTAAATTTAATTCGGTTAATGAAGCTATAGATTTTAAATAAGGTAAACGCTCGGTATCGCCTGTTCCAATAAAACATATATCTGTTTCAAACAATTCTTTGTCAGATTGACAAATATTATCTGGTTTATAATGAAGAAAAGGGTCATAAGCAAAAGGCATAAATACTGCTCTTTTAACTCCGTGTTTAGTTAGGTCGGATAATATTGCTGTTTTTGTACTTAAGACTAAATCGTATTTTTTCAAATTATCTAGAAATTTGGAACAATAGTGCCAATGATTCCAGGGGTCATCTGTCAAATAATTAACTATCTTAGCATTGAACAGATGCGAGATATCAATAACTTTATCTGTAAGAGGCAAAATACCTATTACTAAAACTACTTTAGGTTGTAGCTGCTCAATAATTTCAACTATATTTTTACTAAATAAGCACCATTCTAAAGGGCGTTTACCTGATAATTTAAAAAATGCTTTACCCCATAAATGCTTCATGGATGGGGCATAGTTATGTATATTAGAATCTATTACAGCTACGTCTAACCCTAGCTCTTTAGTTGCCCTGCTCATTATGCTTCCAATATGAAATTTTTCTGATATATTTCCAATAATTAGTATTTTTTTAAGCTCACTCATAGTTTTTACCTATCAATAACTCTTGACATAACTTCGTCCCTTGCCGAACGCGCAATGGCAAAAACATTATGTTTATGCTCTTTCCAAGGTTGACTATCCCATAACAACTGACGTGAATTAGCATCATACCAAGCTAAATCATAGCCATAGTCTGCAAGTAAGCTCGTAAGTTGCTGTTCCGAGAAGCCAAAAAAGCGCAGTTGAGGAGCATTTATTTCTAATAACCATACCGGAGGATTTTGTTCTGAAAGCATATTCTTCGCTCCCTGAAATGCTAAGGGTTCTGCTCCTTCAATATCAATTTTTGCCATAGCATACCGTTTGCCAAATAGTACATTATCTAGACTGACGCATGGAACCTCTACAGAGGTAACATTATTTGTTGGAGTTGTTTGTACATGATTTAGAGAGTCTTCTTCATATTGTGAAAAATATACGTTTCCAGACGATGAACCTACTGCAACTGCATGAATATTTACATTGTCCAGATTATTTATATCAACATTTTCTCGTAATCTGCTTAATACTTTTGGGCTAGGTTCAAATGTATCTATGCTTCCAAGTCTACCAACAATAGATGCTGCTAGTAGTGTATAAACACCAATATTTGCACCAATATCAAGAAAATGATCGTTAGAACGTAGATAATGCTGTATGAAACTCATTTCATGATAATCAAATAAGCCATTAG
This sequence comes from Calothrix sp. CBUCES-K 9914, assembly GCF_059640475.1. Classification (NCBI taxonomy): domain Bacteria; kingdom Bacillati; phylum Cyanobacteriota; class Cyanophyceae; order Nostocales; family Calotrichaceae; genus Calothrix; species Calothrix sp. CBUCES-K 9914. Next base: position 19,451 of record NZ_JBXXZH010000056.1, on the reverse strand, counting down.
TATAAATTACCCCACCTGCTGATATGCTGTCTGAATAACAACGCAAATAAATATTATTGAATATTTTTAAATCCCAGTATTTACCTTTAACTCTCTTATTAATTTGCCATTTAATTGCGTTAGCTAACCTTGGTATTTTACAATCACGATTAGCTGGATGCGACCAAATATAGTTAATAACATTAATACTGTGATATAGCTTAGTCTGTAAGTTTATCATTATCTAATTCAATATCAGTAACATCAAATATTAATCATTTTTGGAATTATTAATTATAATTTTAAGTAGATTTATTTTTGCTTAGTTGCAACAATGAAACAAGTACCTTTATATTTTTTGTCTTGTTTACCAAATTGCTCCAAACAAGTGTAAGTTATGATCTCACATCCGAAAGAGCAAAGTTCAGATTTTACTTCTTCCTCATCTACAAAATAAACAGCATCATTATCAATATAGTAATTTCCTGATAAACAAGTCGGGTTTAGATTAATTAAGAAGGGAAATTTAACTTGGGGATAGTTATTTTTGATTTGATATGGATAATAAATATTCCTTAAGCCAAAGTGCAAAAAAGCATCAATTATATTACCATCATTAAGTTTTTCTTTTAAGGGGGCAACTATTTTACCATATTGTAATGAAGGAATTCTTCCTAAACCTCTGAAATTTGGGCACAATATTATTATCATACCTCCTGGTTTTGTTAACCGAAACATTTCTTTCAAAAATAAGTGAGGCCAAACTAAGTGTTCAAGTACATAAAATGACAAAACAACATCATAGGAATTACTTTCTAGATTGGTATCATAAAGAGATGCAGATACAAAACTTGCTTTTCCAGCGTAACTGTTAATATTTTCCTGTATCTGCCTCTTACTCCAATCTAGACCAGTATAGGAAATATTAAGGTCTTGAAGATTTGCAAAAACATGTCCTGATCCACAACCTAAATCTAATATGCTCATACCAGAGCTTATTTGTTGGCGAACTAGCCAGTGATAACTATCTTTTGTCCACGTTTCGTTAGAATTATGTGCTTGATAAAAATATTCACTTATTTCAGGTCGATTATAAAATAATGTCAAGTTTTGATTGAGTTGGTCAAGTTGAGACTCAGCATTAGTATCTGTAGCCGATACCAAATTAAGATGTGACATAATTACTTTCCTTTTACTATTGAAAATACTATTTTTTTCGTGATTAATTAAGTAGTATAATGTTTTATTTTTTTTATTTTAGTCGATGACTGTAGAGACGATAAATCCAAGGGTTATGGGCTATGTACATAGTTATGTAGTTATTTATTGATATTTTGCCCATCTTATTTTCTAGCAATTTTTGAATATCAAACCAATCAGCTTCTGTAAAAATATCTGGGTCATTTCCTAGTGCAGTTCGTAACTCATTTCGTGTTTTAGACATCAAGGCTATTTCTGCAATTTTAAGTAAACCTGGCATTACCTTCGATATCTCGTATTGAGATTTCACCCATTGCCCTCCTTCTTCAGATAAATGTTTTTTAAGTAGCTCATCTTGAATAATTTTTATCATAGCCTCAACCATACTTGTTTGGTCGGTAACAACTAACCCACCACGTTGGTGTCCAACAACTTCTAGCTGGCTATTATCTTTGCTTGGAGTACTTAAAGTAATTACAGGACAGCCACAAAGCATTGCCTCTGCTAGTACCATCCCAAAGCTTTCACCAATGAACGAAGCATGAAGGAAGACATCAATTGCACTATAGCAGATGCGTAAATTTTCATCACCTTGAATGAAAGGTATTTCGATAATCCTTTTACGTATATTTTCAGGAATAAATGTCAATAATTGTCGAAGTTCATCAGGTAAACCAATTAGTAATAGGTACGCTTGGGAATACTTTTGCGCCACTGCTGTAAAAGCATCAAAAATAATTGGCGACCATTTTGGTAAACTGCGTTGAGCAATACGTCCGAATACAAAAGCTTCTACAGGGATACCGTAAGCATTACGAAAAGCGTTTCGACTATCTGAAGAAACTTGGTAAAACGCAGAGGAATCAACCATGTAAGGAACTACAGCACCGATTGGAGTTGGTTTTATTCCGCGAGACCACTGTTTCCATTTCCATAGACACCAACGTGATAATTGTAAATGAATATCTATTAAATTTCTATCAGATGAGTAGTCTACTCGTGAAAATACATTAGTTTCTAATACTCGATTGTTATAACTTTTAAGTTTTCTAATTATATTTGCTGTTTTAGGATCTGCAAAACCTCGACGGTGGATATGAATAATATCAGGTTTCCACTCTTTTGCAAATTGTAATGCTCTATTTTGTTCTTCTAATAAATTGCCTCCTATAAATACTGATATATTATAATTTTTTAGCACCTCCTCTCTGCTTCCTCCTGCATTAATCGCTAGAACTGCACTTTGGCACCCTGCTCGTTTATAGCCTAAAGTGTAATTCTGAGCCGCTCTTTGGGTTCCACCTGCTCCTAAGTCTCCAACTACTGTTAAAACTCTCATAAATACTAAATATCTATAGTTGTTGAGTAACCAAATTAATAGCTAGGCAAAGTTGTTTAGGATGAGGTGATTGAAATAAATTACGCTTTGGCTGCTTATCCTGAACTATTGCTTGAGAAATTACTCTTAATAATTCAGAGACATCTCCCGATGGAAAAATTTCTCCAAGTTTACTATTGGTTATTAAGTCCTGCCCAGAACCCACCTTATCACTTACAACCACTCTCAAACCAAACTGTAGAGCCTCGTTAACTACCAACCCCCATGTTTCACCACTTTGAGAAGGTAGAACTAATGTATCTGCCATTGCATAATACTGTCCTAGCTCTGACTGGTTCTTGAAACCTAAGAAAACAGCTCTTTCTCCTAACTGTGCTTTCGCTGTAGTTTCAAACTGCTGCCTTAATTCACCATCCCCAACAGCAAGCAACCAAAGTTTTTCCTTTTGTTCCGGCGCCAGCATTGCGAGTGCATCGCAAATCAGTAAAGGGTTTTTAGGCGCAAACATCTTACCACAGTAGATAAAAACATGGTCATCTGGTTTAATGCCTGCCATCGCGCGTAAGTGTTCCCTTTGTGGCAACCAAAAGTCTACCTGCTTCTGAAAGAAATCAACGTCGATAGCATATTTAACCAACGTTAAGCGGCTTTCATCAACTCCCATTCGACGGTAGTGCCTAATTGAATTAATACCAATAGGGAAAAAATGGGTAAATTGACGATAGTAAAGAGTTAGCAAAATCTGTCGTACGTTCTTCTTGATAGAAGAACGTATTACTGCTTCATCTGTAGTCTCAGCCCTTAGCATTAGCTTATGACCAGCTAAACGTAAAAATACTGTACTAGCTGTGATAAAAGTGGGTGAGTAAGAAAAAATTAACACACTATCAGGTTGAAAGCTGTTAATCGCACTAACCGCTTGAATAGCTAATTTAATCCCTGCAAACCCTTGTAAACTTTCAAGTGAACTGCTAGACAAGAACTCATAGTCAAAACCTTCTGTTGGCTTTGAATCCCACTGGAAAACAACTCCAAAATTTGGGTCTTCTCTTGGAATCACTCCATGATTACAACCAAAAAATACTTTCAACTGTAAACCTGGTTGCTGGTTTAAGTAGCAAAAAACAGGTGCAAAATACTGAATTGGATGAGTAACAAGAACTGCCAAACGCATTTGATTTTTTTTTCTTCATAGCTTTTATAGACGGTAAATGCAGGTTGGTATACATTAAAAAACTACTACCCCCGTTAGAGTTTCATCAGATATGAGTTATCCTACTTCTCTAAAATCATGTCGAATAGCAGTGTTAGTGCTATCTTAAAACGTTTACACATACTAAGTTCAGAAACACTGTTGTCACTGTAGTAGCTGTACTTAAGTAGTTAATTTGTATAAGAATAGCTTACATCACAATTATAAAAAGTCACTCGTGGTATTTACTGATATTTTCAGGATTTATGCATAAAAAGACATAAACCCGGTTTCTAATGCTGCAAGTATTCTTTCTGCCATGACTTCATGTGTAAATCTTCAATGCGCGTAATATTTTGACGCAAACGCCGAGCAATTGTATTAATTAACGGATGCTTTGGAATATTACTATCGCGACGAATTTCCCAAAGTAACGCGCTACGCACAATAATATCTAAATCATCAAACTTAGGCGCCCAGGAAAGCACCTCCCTAATTTTCTTCCCACTAGCAGTTACACAAGCAGGGTCGCCTCGGCGCCGTTCGCTTTCAAGTACAGCAAAATCAACTCCAGAAATTGCCTTCACACGTTCAATTACCTGATGTACACTGTAACCGTGACCATATCCACAATTCAAAACCTGACTTGAATTACCCTCTTCTAAATATCGCAATGCTGCAATATGTGCCGAGGCAAGGTCTTCAACATGGATATAGTCACGTATACCAGTACCATCAGGTGTAGGAAAATCTGTGCCAAATATTCTAACACCTGGTTTGCGTCCGAGTGCTGCATCACACGCCGCACGTATTAAGTGTGTAGCATTCGGATTCATTTGCCCAATTCTTCCTTTTGGGTCGGCGCCTGCTACATTAAAGTAACGCAGTATAACATAGCGTAAATTAATAGCTCGACTTTGGTCTTGAATCAACCACTCGCTCATTAACTTAGAGCGTCCATAGGGGTTAATAGGAATAGTAGGGGTTTCTTCTGTGACGGGGTTTTGCTGCGGTTCACCGTATACAGCAGCAGTACTAGAGAAAATTATTTGGTTAACACCGAATGTTTCACAGACTCGGAGTAAATTCAGCGTGTTGCGAGTATTGTTCGCGTAGTAGTCAAGTGGATTCACAACTGACTCTGGAGCAATTAAACTAGCTGCAAAATGTAAGACAGCACTAAATTTATAGCGCGCGAACATTTTATACAAGCGTTCAATATCACCTAAATCGCCAGTAATCAGTTCACCAAATAACACAGCGGTTGCATTGCCTGTTGAACAGTTATCGTAAACTACTATGTCATAACCAGCTTCACCAAGTTGACGAACAACATGCGAACCTATATAACCCGCTCCACCTGTAACCAAAATTTTCATTCTCATTAGGTCTCCCTGTCTATTTTATATGTACACGTGATTCCTAAATCCAAAATCCATTCATGTTCCTCTTAGGGAAAATCCAAAATCGTATCATCTACCCTTACCTAATAACACAACACGAATGGTTTTAAGTGCAATTACCAAATCCAAAGCAAGTGAGTAATGTTTGATGTAATAAAGGTCATATGATAGCTTTTCGCGCGCGTCATCAACCGATGCACCATAAGGATACATAACTTGTGCCCAACCTGTTATTCCCGGCTTGACGCTGTAGCGCATATTGTAGTAAGGAATGGATGTAGCAAGCTTGACATCAAACTCCGGTCGTTCGGGACGCGGACCAATCAAACTCATTTCACCCTTCAATACGTTCCATAGCTGTGGCAACTCATCTACGCGCGTTAATCGTAACCAACGCCCTACAGATGTTACACGTGAGTCGTGTTCCATAGCCCATTGGGCGCCGAGTTGTTCTGCATCTTGATACATCGAGCGGAATTTATGAACGCGGAAAGTTTCACCATTATATCCACTGCGTACCTGTGAATACAGTAATGAACCAGGACTGTTCAATTTAACAGCAATAGCTGCTAACAGCATCAGCGGAGACAGCACGACTAAAAGCAAACTGGCTGCAACAACATCAATTACTCGCTTACTGTTCTGGTGAAATTTATTTGAGTTCAGCTTGAACGCTTTATCAAACACAAACCAACTATCATTTAGTAGATTTGGTGGAACCTTATACCAGATTCTTTCGTAGGCATCAGGTAGTTGATAAATAGGTATCCCTTGGAGACTATATTTTGAAAGCATTTGTAATTCTTCTGCTTCCGGAGGCGCCTGTGTTGCCACAACAACTCCAGATAAAGGACGCGAATTAGATTCTAAGAATTTACTAGAGTTTGTCAATATTACATTAGTATATTTATTCTGCTGCGCTAAATCTTGTTTAAATTGATAGGCGCCTTGACTTGCTCCCACAACTAACCAGCGGTTACTAGTGGACAAAGCATCTATGCCAACCTTTCCAAACGGCGCGCGTATATAAATAACGGCTAAAAATCGAGAGATAATTGCCCAGAGTGGAAATACTCCTAAGCTAGCTAGCAAAATACCTTGACTTAGCTGCCAGTTTGCTTGCCAAATGTTTGATAAGTGGATGAATGCAGCGCTAAGTACACTTGCTGTAATCAGACTAATAATAAATCTAAATCTCGTCCAAACAAGTGCTACCTGTACTTGCAGGAGGTACACATCAAATATATATAGTCCAATTAACACTGATAAAACTATTCCAGAAACAAAGGGATTAAACTGCTGTATTAATTCTTTAAACTGCGTTTGCAGCGCAAAGCCAACACTGATAAACACGCCTGCCAAATCTGCGATAAGTAGAAATACCGCTAAAGTTGGGGGTATCGTGAGTTGCCTAGGTAATGTTAAGTTTTTTTGGAAAAAAGTGGTATTTGTTGACATCGTACTGATATCTTTATTGTCTTAATACCTAGAGTTCCCAATTTTTTGCAAAAATAACACACAAAGCATATATTTATTTTTAATTACCTAACCCCCCGACCCCCTTCCCTTTAAGGGAAGGGGGAGAATATTAACCCCCTCTCCTTGCAGGAGAGGGGTTGGGGGAGAGGTCTACTGTCAGTGTCAAATATCTAAATAGCTTGACTTAGGCGAATATACTGATGCCGTTTGTGTAAATACTGAAATATATTGACTTCAAATTTAAATTTATTATTATCACAATTTTCCTATGCCAGTAAATGCTGAAAACGATTCAATCAATTTTCGACAAGCTTGGCGAATCATGAAACGCCGCTGGCTTGCAGTTACCGTTGTTCTTAGTTCTGTAGTCGGAATCACAGGAGCAGTCACGTTTTCGCAAACACCTATTTACGAAGCTGATGGAAAACTCATATTCAATAGAGCCAATTTGTATTCATCGCTGACAGGAATTACCGAATCACAAAATATAGATATTCCAGGTCTCAACTCAGCTAACCCTCTAGAAACACAAGCAGAAATCATTCGCTCTCAACCTCTGGTTCAAAAGACTATTGATACCCTAGAACTAAAAAACTCGAAAGGACAACCGCTCACAGTCGCTGAATTTTCTCAGAGGATAAAAGTTGCCGGAGTCAAAGGAACTGATGTACTGCAAATTAGTTACCGTAGTTCTGATGCAAAGGAAGCTGCTGTTGTTGTTAATACTTTAATCAAAAACTATCTCGAAAACGATATTCGCACAAACCGAACCGAAGCTGTTGCCGCGCGGGAGTTTATTAGCAAGCAATTACCCGAAGTCGAAGCAAAAGTGCGTTCAGCAGAATATGGACTACGGCAATTCAAAGAGAAAAATCGCGTCGTAGAACTGCAAGAAGAAGCTAAAACATCAATTAAGAATCAAAGTGATTTAGCCGACCAGATTATAAAATCAGAAGCACAGTTAGTAGATATTAGCTCACAAATCCAAGCTCTGCAAAATCAACTTGGTCTAAATTCACGTCAAGCAGTTGCCCTTAATACCCTCAGCCAATCAACCGCAGTTCAGCAACTACTCAACGAATTTCGCTCCTCCCAAGACAAATTTGCAGTTGAAAGAACCCGCTATAGCGACGAGCATCCAATAATTATTGACTTAGCCAACAAAGTCCAAGTACTGCGACAACAATTAGAACTTCGTATCGTGCAAACTCTCGGCACATCACAAGCTCTCAGAGAACGCGACTTACAACTTGACCCCCTCAAACAAAACTTAATTGCCGAACTTGTCAAACAAGAAATTGAAAGAACAGGTTTATCAAATCGTGTTGCCACTTTAGGTAATGCTTTAACTCTATATAAACAGCGCGCTTCGATACTTCCACGTCTCGAACAAAACCAACGTCAACTCGAACGTAACTTACAAGTCGCGCGTCAAACTTACGAACAACTTTTGAGACGATACCAAGAAGTACAAGTTATCGAAAACAAAACTGTTGGTAACGCGCGTATAGTCTCCGAGGCTCAAGTTACAAATCGCCCCGTATCACCCAAATTATACTTGAACTTAGCATTAGGTGGATTCTTAGGTATCATACTAGCCATCGGCGCCGCGCTCATGTTAGAAGCATTTGATGGGTCAGTTAGAACCATCGAAGAAGCACAAGAACTACTTGGCTATGCATTACTTGGTACTATCCCGCGTCTTTCTGTAAGTCGTCATTATCGAAATCGTGACATCTCAACTTTACCCATTCGTGATAACCCCTGGTCACCAGCAAGTGCAGCATTTGAAAAACTTCAAGCAACACTCGAATACACTCTCCCCGACCAAGTAATCAAAAGCATTGTTATCACCAGCGCTGTACCCAACGAAGGTAAATCTTTTGTGAGTGCCAACTTAGCACTAGCAATGGCTCAACTTGGGCGCCGAGTACTAATCATCGATGCTGACATGCGGTGTTCGCGTCAACACGAAATCTGGAAAATTGAAAACTCGCAAGGATTAAACGAAATATTAGAAAGTACAATCGACTTAGCCTCAGCAGCAAAGCATATTGCAAATAACGTTTATCTCCTAACTGCTGGCGCCACTCCTTCAAACCCCTTTGCCACACTTGCCTCTCCACGAATGAACGCGCTAATTGCAACCGCACAGCAACAATATGACTTTGTAATCATTGATACCCCACCTGTAATATATGCTGCCGATGCTTTAGTTTTGGGTAAACTCGTTGATGGCACCTTAGTAGTAGTTCGTCCAGGCGCCGCTAACTCAGCAATTTCCCAAGAAATGAAAAGTTTACTTACACAGTCAAGTCAGCATGTTCTTGGAATGGTTGTTAATGATGTTATGGATGAAACAGATTCTTATTATGGGTATGGGATACAGAAGGGGTATTATCGATTACCAACGGTAGCTAAATAACATGATTTAATTATGGGACGGGCAAGGATGCCCATCCCACAGTAGATGGAATGAATAATGTGCATAAATCAGGAATATTACTGTTTGGAGTTGTAGCTTAAAAAAGCTGCTTACTTATTTGTAATATTTAGTAATATATTTATGCATAAATTGGTTTGGGGTAAACTAGCATTATTATTTACACTTAGCTTATTTAATGGTTCTTTGCCGACATCAGCATCGGTTGTATGTACAACAAACCCTTACAACATAGCAAGTAGAAACTACGGCACAAATGGCAGCAATGGTAGTGATGGGCGCCCTGGAAGAGATGGTACATCAGGTCAAAACCAAAATATTTTTGCAAATCGTTCTCCGATAAATCTTGATTTATCCGGTAAAGATGGAGAAGATGGAGAAGACGGCGAACATGGTAGCAATGCTTATTGTGTACACCAATCTAATAAAGACCACGATATACAGGCAGCAAACGGTGGAAATGGTGGAAACGGTGGTAAAGGTGGAGACGGTGGTTCGGGCGGGTTACTAACTGTTTACTTCAATAATTTAGAAGACTTAAAACAAATATTTGTGCGTGCATCAGGAGGAGAAGGTGGACGGGGTGGACGAGGCGCCTCTGGGACACAAGGATGTAACTGTCGTAAAAAAGATTGGGAAATAGAAACTTGTAAAGGAACTCCAGGCAGTCCAGATTATAAATGTTCTAAGAAAAAATACAGATGTACCGATGGTCGTGATGGTAGCTATGGCAGTAATGGTAGCAATGGTAAAAAAGGTTATTTAGGAAGATTAAAGATTGTTAAGAGCAAAGAAACGTTGGCGCCGGATAACTTTAAAATAGCTGTACCAATTTCTGAACTAGCGAGTAAGCAATTCAACTTGTCCAAAAACAAATGGGATACTCGTACAGGCGCCACTGCTCTACTTGCTCCAGGTTCAGTTATTGAGGATGAATACCAAGAATTCGACAAACGACTCGAAGCAACTTTTGCGCTCTCTTGGCAAGACAAACAACCTGTCAGTCGTTATACTGAATCTGCAACCATTATCCTTAATGATAAGAACCAAGTAGATATTTCTTTTCCTGAAGATTTATGGGTTGACGGTAATAGTAAAACAGAAGGTAACGTTACTAAATATACATTAAACTACGCCATTCCGAAAAAAGATGTCGCACGTTTAGCTGTGGCAGAATTTGCTGGCACCGAACAAAACCTGAATTTAAAAATAGTAGATTTAGGGGGAAGGTCAGATATAATTAATACTCAATTTCGGATTAAGTATTATGTGCAAGACAGTAGCGAACGTGGTTTCCCTGATAATCAAAAAGTGTATACAGGTGATATTTCTCCAGAACTTGTAACGCGCGAATTCAATCGATTTACTCTAGCTTTGGGTAAACTACCAAATATATCACAAGCATCACACGCTGGCGCCAAAGTCAACATTGAACTAGAAATAACCAGAACTTTAGGACAACGTTCTGCAAAGCAAACCATTAACTGGCAAGGTAATATCCGTAAAACCATGTAATATCATGTCAGGTTAATTACCCATAATATAATATGATGTAGAGACGTTACATGTAACGTCTCTACCTATTTTATCTGCGAGTAAAATCTATGCCCATAATTTCTAGTTTTTGCTAAGGAAGCTACTTCAATTGCACATCCCCAAGATAATGTTACACCAGAACCACCATGTCCATAGTTATGGATTATTGAGGAGTTTGGCTCATATTCCAATCTTACATTTTGTTTACGACTAGGACGCAATCCTGCCTTTACAGGTTCTGCCTTATCAACTTTTGCATTTTCAAGAATTGGTAAAAAGTCTATGCACCGTTCTAACATGTCGCGTACAGGTTTATAATTATTAAGTCCAATATCAATACTCCATTCATCTGGTTCAACTAATCCACCTAGTAAAAGCCTATCATCTCCTCTAGGAATTATATAAATCATATCTTGGTCGGATGTAGAGCTATCAAAAGACATGCAATAAGATTTTAAGACAGGCGCCATTGTTTTACCATCGTTCTCAACTTGCACTAATGCACCACGTAAAGGATACATAGAATCATCATTTGCTAGTTCAATTGAACCTAAACCACTACAATTAACAATAATATCGGCGCCGAATACAGCTTTTAAATGCTCTTCTTGCTCTAATAAACTTCCAGATAATTTTTGTTGAATAATATTAATTCCTGAATCAAGAGTTTGTTTAACCAACCAGTCTATATACATATCAGTATCAACCATCGGAGCGATAAAAGTATATGCATCTTTTAGTTGATAACGAGTATTAATATTATTGTCTTGAATTAAATTTGAATTACGCTCAAAACCTTGTACTTTATTTTTAAACTCAAGCATCTTATTATATTCTTGCTCGTTATCTTCAATAGGTTGCTTGAAGAAAAACACAACAGGACGCATTCTAACTCCAGTTTCTGGTTTTGATGCAAGTTTATCAAATATCTCATATGAAGTCATACACCATTCTTTTGAACGGGTAAGAGACTCCTCATTACGATGATGTCCACAAACTGCTGGTGGATACTCCCATAACGCACCCGCAATAACAGAAGTTATATCCGGCGCCAAATTTTCAGCAACCACAGTCACTTTAAAACCTTCTTTTTGCAAACACAAAGCAGAAGTTAAACCATTAACCCCAGCACCAATTACTAAAGCTTGGGGATGCTTTTTAGAAGAATTACTCATATATAATAAACATTCAAGACTATATGGGCAAACTTAGCATATGCGCGTAGTAAGAAAAGTTAGCAACGGATTATAAACGGATGTAACGGATGATTTATTGGTTACAAATAAGATTTTTTATGGCGCCTATTTGTCAAGTTTAATCTACCCAAAGATAGAATATTGCTGATTATTAAATCTCTTGTACAGCCTCTTGTGCTGCCTCTTGTGGAGCGGGCATCCTTGCCCGCCCCCCTATCTAATTGTTCAGAAAGCAAAATTATCAAAATTTGTAATCTATAATACTATTTATTCAAAATCAATCTTAACTGTTAAATGCAAATGATTATAATTCAATCATTAGAATCCCTATCATTTTTATCATCTTTGTCATCGTTATCATCATTAGACACTTTATCTCTAGTAACTGTTGTTTGGGAAGGACGCAGTGAATTTAGCGAAGGTATTGTTTACAGTACATAGTATTTTAAAAAACTTTCTTAAGGCGGATTTTAAGCTGTTGTGATAGTTTCTTCAAGGCGCCCAATACAAAATTGAATCTACCGTAAGATATACGTAAATATACATAAATTATGTAATCATTATCATCTAGCAAATACTATCAACGTGCGTAAAAACCTTGAAACTAATAAACATCTGTCGAATCAACTTGATACTGGCAACATCAAGTGCAATAGGAGTTGTTATCTGTCAACCATCCTATGGTGTTCCCCTGTACAACATAACTGATCTGGGCAATTTGGGTTCATCAGAAAGGGTAGTAGTTAATGGCATTAATAACTTAGGGCAGAAACCAAGTAAAGAAATTGACTGACTACTCTAATTGATGAGCAAACATAATTGGGTAGATACGCTCAAGTACTTCCATTAATAAATCTTCTGGACATGTTGAAATTAATGCTGCTTGTCTTGCACGATAGTCTAACGAGCGCAGTTGGTCAGTCATGATTACACCCGTTACAGGTAGATTGGCAGGAATATTTACATAGAAAGGGTTTCGGCGTTTGGTATTGCTGATTGGACACACAAAGGCAAAACCACGATATTGATTAAATTCTGTATAACTAATAACGAATGCTGGACGAGTACCCCGACCCTCGCGTCCCAATTGGGGATCGAAGTTTAGCCAGATAAAATCACCACGCGCAGGCACGTAATCTACCATTCTTCTTCTCCGATTGCTTCCCCCCAATCAATCTCTGGTTCAGTATCGAGTTCTTGGCTTATTAATTGCTGGAGTGAATATTTACGATTTTGCTTTACTGGTTGGATAATTATTACACCATTTTCAAGACGGCAATCTACTTCACCATTTACAGCCAAAGCTAATTCGTCAGCAATGTATTTGGGAATTCTGATGGCAAGAGAGTTACCCCAGCGTCCAATTTGAGTTTTCATTCATCGTACCTCTAGATATACAAAGTATATCCTATTTGTTGGTAATGCTCGGATTTGAATGCTATTCCGGCACCTCAAGATATGTAGTTCGGTAAACCGTATTAAAGAGTACGGTAAACAGAATAAATTAAATATCGGTTGTCGATACAGAGGTGCCGAACAGAACCCAATCAACAGAATGAGTTTATTTTTGAAAATTGGGTTGGCGATTTCGCTTCAAGTTATGTTACGAGCTACGCTTTTGGCAAAAAGCAAAGGTTCATAAAGTTTTGAGATTTTGTTTATGATTTATAGTAAATTAGTGATACCAGTCTAAAAAATAAGTTATAACATGTATAAAATTAATTTATTTTTGTATCAAAGAGTACAGGATGGCATATCCGAAACACTTCCCAAATGACTGCCCTCCATCAGAATGCGATATTGCGTCGGGAGAGTTTTACAGGTACATAAAAAATGAAAAACCGGAACCAGAAGATTTCCTATCTTGGCGGCAAGAAAATCCAGAAAGAGAATGTCCTAAAGGTACATCGGAATGTCAAGCTTGTGGGGTATCAATTTATTTGTCATTGGATGATGCTAAAAAGCTATCTCGTAGAGTCGCGTATTTTAGGAATAAGAAAATAGCCAAGGGTACTCTGAATGACGAACTGGGAACAATAAAAAATACTCCATCAAATGTTGGTAAATCTCATCATACTTGGTGGATACCAGAGAATAAAGAGCCTTGGAAAGTTTTTGAACCGATTGATGGCAATCAACAAAATTCTACTCAAAAATAACAATATAAATTATGAGTTTTTTGCCGGAAAAAACAGTATTAGGACAGCTTGAAATCATAGAAGTTTATGACTTTTATGATAAACCTGTATTGTTTTCCTGTAAAAATAAATCTGGATTTATTTTTATTGCAGTTTGCGTAGATAGTTCAGACTCTGCGGAAATATGGTTATATGCTCCCGTATCTTCATCTAGATTTCAGCACATAGTTCGGGGTGAAGTTGAGCTTAAAGATATATTTGCTGATACAGAAGATGCTTTTGTCTATCAAATAGAAATTCCTTATGAAGATAGCCAAGACGCTGTTTACAATATTGTTGATTGTAAAGAAATACCAGATGAATATATGCCAGAGTCTGGGGAAATAATTCAATCCACAAATAATGACGATGGTAATAATATTACCAAAATTTCTACACAAAAAAGAAGAGAAATTATAGACTTTGTTTTACAGTTTCCAAAAAAAGATATCTTAGAAGTTCCTGTAGGCGATTTAGGATTAATCTTATTTTCATTACAAGAGACAATTGATGCTATAGGACAAATAAAGCTAGGGAAATCAGAAAGCCACATTATTGAACAAGAAGTAAAGCAGAAGACCCAAGTTGCTATGTCTCGTGTATTTAAGGGTTCATTTGGTATGCGTCTAGAAGGTACTGTATATGAAGAAGATAGTTTAGGTTTAGGAGAGTCTTTTTTAGGACAATGCCTAAAAGAATTTATACAGTTAATAAATCTTGGAGCAAATGCAGATGAATTGCCGACTAAATTGAATATGCTAAAAAAGAAAACTGCTTTTAAATATACTGATTTTTTAAAAGCTTTAACTAGAATTGGAATAAGTAAGTTGCATATAGGCTGGGCTTCTCCTAACAAAGAACTGCAAACTGGAGAAATAGAACTAGAAACTGTATATAAGGTTCTTGATATTATCAAAAATATTCAGACAACAGCAGAAAAAGAAATTTCTATAAAAGTCAAATTGATTCAAATTAATTATCCTGGCAGAACAGCAACTTTACAAGAAGTAGGCTCGACAAAAAAATACAAATGCTTAATAGCAGATTCTGCGATTAAAGATGTAGAGACTATTAGTAAAGCACAAGAATATTTGGCAACTATCCGAGATTCTGCAATACTATTTTCTTTTACTAACAAAAAAGAACACAAATATGAATTATTAAGTTTAAAGTCAGAATCTGCAATTGAAGCTGAAACATTCATTGAGTAATCTCATTAAGGGCGCCTCAAGATAAGTAGTTCGGAAAACCGTATTAAATAGTCACGCTAACAGATTGTGCGATAAGCAGCTTACTGTAGGTTCATTAGATGCTCCCGCAATTTTGCTTTTATTTTGCCAGGGTTACGTTTCGATCCAAATAGTTATTTCAAGCATCAAGCTAGACAAGATGCTCGTAAACGAGTAGGCGTTCTTAGGTATTGGTCTGTGTCAATAGTTTTGGTGTGTTCTCTCTTCTTAATTCTTCCTTTGCGTTCTTTGCGTTCTTTGCGGTTCGTTTTTTCTACTCTCCAAATTTAATGACACAGACCAGTATGAAGGCGCCTTCACTCAACTTACAAATATTAGCTGTTTTCTCTGTGCTATCTATGTCTCTGTGGTAAATAAAATTACATTAACTGCACAGCCTGGGAAGGCTGTGCTACAAGATTATTCTACGGTTACAGATTTTGCTAGGTTGCGTGGTTGGTCTACGTCTAAACCTCTACGCGCGGCTATATGATAAGCGAGTAGTTGCAGTGGAACTACGGTGAGGATAGGTGATAATATTTCATCGACGTTGGCTATGGGTAGTAAGTCGTTGAAAATTTCTCCTGCTTCTCCGTCGCTTATTGGTGTTACTCCTATTAAACGGGAGTCGCGCGCTTTGGCTTCTTGGGAGTTAGAAATTACTTTTTCGTAAACTTCACCAGGTACGGCAATTGAAACTACTGGTACTTTTGCATCTAATAATGCTATTGGTCCATGTTTCATTTCTCCAGCAGGATAACCTTCTGCATGAATATAGCTGATTTCTTTGAGCTTTAAGGCGCCTTCTAAAGCAATTGGGAAATTTATTCCGCGTCCCAGGAATATAACATCTTGGGTATCAGCAAAATTATGTGCTAAAGTTTCGCTCAGTTGTTCTTGTTTTTCTAATGTTGCTTCGATTTCTTTAGGAATTTGACGCAACCCGTTAATTATATCTTCTATTTTTTGAACAGGTAAGGCTTGGCGCCGATATGCTAAATCAATTGCCAGCGCATAAAATGCCATTAATTGGGCAATAAATGTTTTTGTTGCAGCTACACCAATTTCAATTCCTGCTAATGTACTAATAATATGGGGAACTGAATGTCCAAGGGTGCTTTCTGGACGGTTGGTTATACCTAAAAGCCTTGCTTGATATTTTGGCTCACGACCTTGGCGCCGTTCTCTTTCCATTCCCAGTGCTGCTAGTGTATCGGCTGTTTCACCTGACTGGGTAACACCTATAGTTAAAGTATTAGCAGTTAAGGGTGCAGGTGCATAGCGATATTCAGAAGCATAGCTGACTTGAGTTGGAATTTGCGCTAGCTGTTCTAGTAAGTATTTACCTACAAGTGCAGCGTGCCAACTAGTACCACAAGCTACGATTTGAATTTGTTCTAAATCAGCATAAAATTCGCTGGGAATTCCTAAATTTATAGGAGATTCATTATTTGGAGACTCTGTAAAATAAGCGTCTAAACAAGCACGCACAACACCTGGTTGCTCATATATTTCTTTGAGCATAAAGTGCTTGAATCCTTGTTTTTCAACCATTGTTGGACTCAAGTTGAGTAAGCGAGGTTGTTTCTTAAGTCGCTTACCCGTAAAATCATAAACTTCCACACCCAACGGTGTTAACCTGGCTATTTCACCATTATCAAGTGGTAATACCGCACGGGTATATGAAACAATCGCAGGTGTGTCAGATGCACAGAAAAATTCACCCTGCCCAAACCCAATTACTAAAGGCGCCTGTTGACGTACTACAATTAACTCATCAGGAAAATCAGCACTAACAACTGCTACAGCAAAGGCGCCATGAAGTTGACCAACTGCTTTACGAACTGCCTCAAAGAAGGGTGAATATGCTTCCCCTGTAGCAATTTCCTCTTGCAGGAATCTAGAAATTAAATGTGGAATAACCTCTGTATCGGTTTCCGAACGAAACTCAACACCAAAACTCTTGAGTTCTTCGCGTAACTCGCGATAATTTTCAACAATACCATTTTGTACTACAGCCACACGGTTGGGAGTGTCCATGTGGGGGTGAGCATTGTACTCTTCTGGTTTTCCATGCGTTGCCCAGCGTGTATGACCTATACCCACTTGAGCAGGATTTTCTATTTGTTCAAGCTTCGAGCGCAAGTTGTGTAACTTACCCTTCGCGCGTACACAATTTATATCACCCTCCAAGATCGTAGCAATTCCCGCAGAATCATAACCACGATATTCGAGCTTTTCCAAACCTGAGAGCAATATTTCCGTCGCTGCTTGAGTGCCAATATAACCAACGATTCCGCACATTGATTTACACCATGCTATGAGGACAAATTAAACACGTATCCTTAGCTATCATAACTGGTGGAATCTTATAGGCAAGGATGCCTATTTATACCCTAAATTATTTTATGTGGCGCCAGTACCTCATTTGTTACACAGCCTACAAATTAACCGTCCCAAATTTAAAATATTTATTACTCCTTACTTTGTATTCTAAAAAGTCATATTTCACCTTAAATTGCAGTAAGGGCAGGTTAACCCACAATCTCAGACTATATTAAAATCCCGTAAACCTGCACCCTGGTTACAAAACCATCAAATAAGTGTTTTTCCCAGACTCTGGTAAAACGTGCAGTTTTTGATTTGTTAAATCAGGTTCTAACCCTAAATCTTCTAATGGTATTAATCCTAATAATGGGTCTGAATCTTCTGGTAGTTCAATGCAATTAAACAATCCTTCTCGTCCTTCAACTACTATATGTAACTCTTTATATATACGTGCGGTTTCTATTCCCGTAGCTATTTTTATATCTACTTCTCCCTGAAGAGGTAATCCTAAATCAAGAACAATATTTCTAGGTAAGCAAAGCCTTGTTGCTCCTGTATCAACTAAAACATCATGTAATGTAATTGAGCGTACTTGTTCTTCTGGTATAAACCCTCGAAGAGCTAAAATCTGATCTATGTGGTTAGTAACCGTGATGGTGGTAGTAACTTTACCCATTTTTTCATTAGTAGGTGCCATATTATTTTCTTACTCTTTTGCTCAATAATTTATTTAATAATTATAAATATTGTTCGTTTCTTTTTAATTTAACGAGACACGCACGTTTAAATGCAACGACCAAAAAAGGGCGTGCGTGATGTGGTTATTATACCCGTAGGGACAGGTTAACGCAAAAATTCGGATTATATATATACAACCCTGTAAACCTGCCCCCAAACTGCCCCCAAACCGCCCCCAAACGCACGCAAAATTACGACATTGTGTTAACGGAGCGGGGGTTAAAGGGGTGGGTGTGCGTTTAATTGTATTATATGGTTAATCTGCCCTTATATCACTGCACAGGCAAGATGCCTGTGCCACAAGATAACACTTTAACAATTGTTGGGAGTGCAAAATCCTTCCCCTGAAAGCGTCGCAGCGCGAATTTCTTCTATGGGGAATTTTGGCGTTCGGTCAGCATACAACAAACCGTTAGCTTCTTGGAAGGTATCGGTGAATTGTGTATAACAAAATCCACTGAATATCTCTATATTATTAACCGCTTCGAGCAAACCAGCGTATTTCATTTGTAGCTCGCTAATATTGAAGCAGCGCTCATATCCCCAAACTTTATCTTTATCTAAGCTATCATCAGGAGCATAAGCAATACCACCAAATTCAGTCAGCATAATTGGTTGTCCTTGATGAGGAAAGTTATCAAGGGTAAGGATACGTCCACCGGGACGCTTTTGATTAAGCACATCTGACAATTTAACTTCTCCCCCATAACGACGAGCTAGGTGCAACGGTTTAGTGTCGTAGTCATGAATTGCGAGAATATCTGTATCTATACTTTCCCAACCATCGTTACCAATTACTGGACGACTTGGGTCAAGCGTTTTCGTTAAGTGGTACATTGCTAAAACGTAGTTACGATGAGCTGCCGTTTCTACGAGATTTGGCACTCCCCAAGATTCATTAAAAGGTACCCAAGCTACAATACACGGATGGCTCATATCTCGCTTTATTGCTTCAGTCCACTCGCGCGTCATCCGTTCCACTGCTTTACGGGTGAAGCGATAAGCACTAGGCATTTCTTCCCAAACCAACAACCCTAAAACATCTGCCCAATATAAAAAACGTGGGTCTTCAATTTTTTGGTGTTTACGTACTCCGTTAAAACCCATTGCTTTAATAAGTTCTACATCACGCTGCAATGCCTCATCACTCGGTGGAGTCATAAACGTATCTGGCCAGTACCCTTGGTCAAGAACCATTCTTAAGTAATAAGG
>NZ_JBXXZH010000055.1:0-44022 GCF_059640475.1 Calothrix sp. CBUCES-K 9914 | reverse complement strand
ATCTACTACTGGATTGTGCTGTTTTTCCCCCAGAATTTCTAAGGAAAGTCCAATATTAATACTGTTACGATAAAAGATTTCGGCGAAAGAGCGCGCGCGAATTTTCTCAATTCCAGCTGCTTTAAGGGCAATGGGAGCTACTTCTCGACTAGAACCACATCCAAAATTTTCTCCAGCTTCAATTAAATTATATTTTAATAACTCCCCTACTCCAATCAAATGCTCCAAAGCATACTGTTTTAAATGATCAGGGTCATCTGTCGTTGCTCGATTGGCGGGAGTAATATCATCAGTATTTATATCATTATCTAGGTATAAAACTTTATCTGCATGACTCATAAACTACTCCTTGTTCAGAATGTTGCACAGTGGAAAGTTCTTCCACCAAAAGCTCAACTAGGTTTTCAGTGTTGACAAAAATTTCTGATCCTTGGGGAGCCAAATCAGCCGTTCGATATCCTTTGGCTAAAATTCGGTCTTGCGCCGTAATAATTCGTTGAGCAGCCCCCACTTCCCCCCATTGCTGAAGCATTAAAATGCAGGCTGCAAGAGTTCCAAGGGGATTAGCAATTCCTTTACCTGCAATGTCTGGGGCTGTACCGTGGATTGCTTCGTACAGCCCAAATCCATCAGCGTTCAAACTGGCAGACCCTAATAAGCCAATGGAGCCAACCAAGGCGCCGCCAATGTCACTAAGAATATCTCCAAACAAATTGCCCGCCAATATCACATCAAATCTTTGGGGATTCAAAACCATTTGCATGGCTAGGTTATCCACTAACATTGGTTCGACGCTAACACCTGAAAACTGTGTGGCTTCTTCTTGCACTAAACGAGTCCAAGGTAAATGGGGTAAGGCGTTTTCTTTATGGGCTATGGTGAGTAAGCCACGTCTAAGTTGGGCTTGCTGTAAGGCTTTGCGAGCAATACGACGAATCTCTTCATCGTAATAGTGCATCGTATGATAACCATAAGCTCCTTTATCATCACAAGACCGTCCAGCTGATCCAAAATAAATTCCGCTCACCAGTTCTCGAACGATCAGCATATCGAGTCCTTGAACTTTCTCTGGTCGAAGGCTAGATTTATGCAGCAAACTGTTAACAATACGAATCGGACGAAGATTGCAAAAAAAGTCGAAATGCTTTCGCAATTCTAGCAGTCCCCCAACGCTTGTTGCACCAAATACAATTCCATCAGAACCATCGCATAGTTGGATGGTAGCTTCAGGTAAGTAAGTACCAAATTGCTCTTTAGCTAAGGCGCCAAGCCAACCATAGTCTACCTGTAAAGTAAATCCTTCGAGTTTAGCGACGTGTTGCAGAATTTTTAAGGAAGCTTCTACAACTTCCGCTCCAATTCCCTCTCCAGGAATCGCGACAATTCGATAAGACTTCTTACTTAAAAACTCCATTTTTTTACCACTCTAAAATCACTCTAAAATATAAATCATGCTATAATGCTTAGTTTAATAAAATACTACACAACTCGTCGATTTCTTTGCTGTTTTCGGCAATCATTCGATTTGCTGCCACTTGTAAATCGCGGATATTCTTCAGTTTAATATTATCTATTTCTTCTAATTCACTAGTTAAGAAGGTTTGAAATCGATAATAATTTTTTGTTTCTTTATTAGACTCAAACAACCGTTCTAATTCTCCGGCGACTACTTCACTACCACCATCAAGCACAATATTTAAAAGCGGTTTTGCCCATTGCAAAAGTCCCCAATTTTTCACTTCGTCATAAGGATAGACACTAGTTAGGGAGCCAGTACCTAATGAGACTACCAAAATATCTTTTGTATTAAGGAGTTGTTCGTTTTCTTGTCTACTTGTTTGCGCTTCTAAAATAGCCAAAGAAGCAGGATTATTAGCTACCAACCCTCCATCTACTAAAGTATAATGCTTATTGGTATTATGGGTAGTAGAAATACGATGGGGAGCAAAATAAGTGGGAGTAGCACTAGTCGCCAATGCTGCATCTAAAACTGTAAAACTTCCACATAACTTGCGAAACTTCCGAGATTCTATCTGTTGTTTTTCCAGTTTATTGGTAAAAAATACAGGAATTCGCTGCTCGATATCGTAGCTAGTAACAAACACTTCTTTCAGATTCTTGTCTAAAGGAGCATCTCCAAAATATTGTCGTAAAATTTCTTCTTTGCTCTTAGAAGGATATTTGGGCTGGATAAATATGTCCTCTAATGGACCGAGTAATCTTTCAAACAATGGCTCGTAAAATATTTCAACCCCATACTCAACATATAATTTGACAAGCTCCTCGGCACTGTATTCAGCAATCGGCTCGCTATCAGATACATCTAAATTCAATCGGGGTTTAGTCAGTCCAAGTGCAAGAATTCCTCCGGTTGAAGTGCCAGCAATCAAATCGAACAAACTAAAAATCTGCTTTTGTGTCCGCTTTTCAATTTCTGCTAGTACCATTGCTGGGATAATGCCTCGAATACCCCCTCCATCAATAGCCAGTATTTTATACTTGGGATTAGCTGTCGTATTCATAGTTTCCGCTTGTTCCTGGGTTAATGTTTCCGATTGTTTCTGCTGTTGGATATTTTCTGAGACTTCGCTTTGTGTGGTTTGGGCTGTTTCGACTCCTCCTAGCAGCACTACCACTGGCGCCAGAGTCGTTGCTTCAGTCGTGGCTTCTTGTGGTACTGATGTTTCGACCAAATAGGAATTCTCCTCTAAATTACTTGTTGTTTCATCTTTTTGTGTCTCGCCCTCATTAGTCGTTGCGGAAGTTGTGGCTTCTTGTGATACTAATGTTTCGACCAAAGAGGAATTTTCCTCTAAACTACTTGTTGCTTCATCTTTTTGTGTCTCGCCCTCATTAGTCGCGGAAATTGTTGCTGACTGTGGTACTATTATTTCGATTAAGGGGAAATTCTCCTCTAAATTACTTGTTGCTTCATCTTGTGTTTCGCCCTCATTAAGTGATTGTGGAGACGTAAATGGAAATTCTGCTACATCCCAAATTGGATTGCCACGTAACTTTCCTTCACGGACATTTCCAGTTAGGTCTCGGACAGTTGCCCCTTCTCCTTCGTCTAATGCCCAGTAAGCTACTAATCCTTCTTCATTTCCAGCTATAGGCTGATACCGTTGGCTTTGGATTTGGGTTTGGGAACAGGGGTAATTCCAAACGCTAATGTTAGCTAATTGACCTGTGAAATATATGTTGTTGTGTAAAGTGGCGCCAAGAGTTAGAGAACTTGTCGCTTTATTTAGAGACGGACCCGCTAAAGAGCCAGTATACTCACTATCGTCAAGATATATCGTTAGTTGACCTTGATTAAAAACAATAGCAAAGAAGTGCCATTGCCCGACAATTAATTCTCCATTGCCAAAGGTTTTGATTACATTGTCAACTTTCTCATCAATATATACGTCTAAGTTTCCCGACTCACTGATGCCAAACTCAAAATTATCGCTGTATCTATCTGAGGAACGAGCAAGAAAAACATTGTGGGTTCCATAGGTAGTGGCTTCATTTGTTAATTGATGAGGATTAACCCATCCGGAAACTGTAAAAGCTGAACTTCCCTCAGCAAAAACACCACTAACATCATTTCTGCCAAAATCTATGTAATCATCTTGACCATCGAACGTCAACACAAATCGTGTATCTATATTATTATTTGTCACAAATTTTCATCTCCACAGCTTCAGTAGAACTTACGTATTGATAAACAGCTAACTTTGTAAGTAAAAACCCATCTTAATATTTGATACTATTTCACTAAAATCCTAATAGATATAGCATTTTGCAGAAAGTCGCACGGTAGGAAAAGCGCGCCAAAAACTAATTTGCGATGTTAACGATTGTACCCATCATACTATGGTTGTGCCTTTGCAAATACACCTTAGCAGCAAATTAGTTATATTTTGTAACTATTCTTTATTTACTGTTTTCACAATTTTTTAATTATTTTAAATATCTGCTTAACTGTCTTAACTGTCTTAACTGTCTAGGGCAAACAATAATGATAATGATATGGATTATTGTTGATGATGAATGAATTAAATATAAATATAGTTAAATAATTGATAGTGAATGATAATTGTATTTGAAAAAAAATTGTTGCCACTGTTTGACCGCTATTCCTTGCCTACAGCCCATTTAAGATGCGTTTGCCCTACTTACCTTGTCTTAACTGTCCATTTAAATATCTACTTACTTAAATATAGTATTTTTGTGCTATTGTATTTTATTTGTGAATGTGAGATCGTTTGTAATCGTGGAGTCAAAAGATGTTTTAAAATAGAAAAGGATTTTAAGAAAGCGTACAAGCCTAATCGTGGGAATTTGTACAGTAGCAGCTTTGATAAACGGAAAATATCAAGGGAAAAAAATTTATGCATTACCTCTGAGGAAAGGTGTTATGCCTTTCCGTTTTATGAAATTTAGGGGACGCTGACAGACGGAGGTTAAATTATGTCCATCTTCACGGAAAAAAGGTATCAAGTTAAGGTCTTAGTACAAAATTTCGTCAATTCGTTACCAATTAACAGTGTTCCGACTAGCAAGTACCCTGTTAAAATTAGGATGAGATGCAATTTTGATGAGCGATCGCTAAAGAAACTACTCAGTTGAACCTAAAGAAGTTGAGTTGAGAGAATACAACAAATAGTTGGTTGGCGTAAAGCGTATGAATCAATATACACCATTGATTAGACAAATCAATTTAGATGAACAGGAAGCCTACTGGCGACAGCAGCTTTGTGGTGAGCTTCCTGTGCTAGAAATACCATTTGATTATCTACGAAAGCCGATTAAAACACTTACTATAGCAAAAGAATCTATTGAGCTTGATGAAAAGTTTTGCTTACAAATAGATAATTTTTGTTTGTGTGAAAATATCGCTATTTTTACAATAATCCTTACTGCATTAAAAGTTGTTTTGCTTCGTTATACAGGACAGAAAGATATCATTGTAGGTTCTTTAACAGGTGATAGTCTTCGGCAAAAAGAAGGAGCAAGCCTTGAAAGAATTATCAATCCAGTGCTGCTACGAACGAATTTAATTGACCCAACTGCCAAAGAAGTTATAAAAAGGGTTGTTAAGACAGTTGAAGAAGCTGCACAGAATCAAGACTACCCTTTTGAAAAGCTGGTTGCAACACTCAAAGAAGAGCATAATTTAACAGAAGCACCAATTTTTAAATTCATGCTGGTGCCTGGTGATATACCGTTTAGTCTTTCAGAAATAAAGACCATATTAGAAAGTCTCACAGAAATTCATAATTTTAACACCAAGTGCGATATATTAATTTTTCCTTATAAAAAAGAAGGGAAATTAATTATAGATTGTGAATATAATGCTGAGTTATTCGAGTCAGCTTCGATTCAGCGGATGTTGGGTCATATCCGGACAATGCTTGACAACTTCATCCACAATGCAAGCGAGTGTATTTCCACCTTACCATTGTTAACTGAAGTTGAGCAACATCAGATACTAAACCAGTGGAACAATACTCAAACAGACGAGCCGCAAGATAATTATACTCATCAACTATTTGAAGCTCAGGTGGAAACCACCCCAGAGGTGGCAGCTGTAGTGTATGGAGAGCAACAGCTAACTTACTTAGAACTGAATCAAAAAGCTAATCAGCTAGCGCACTATTTGCAATTGCTAGAAGTCAGACCAGAGATGCTAGTGGGCATTTGTATTGAACGATCCTTAGAGATGGTAGTCAGCCTTTTAGGTATTCTCAAGGTAGGTGCGGCTTATGTACCGTTAGACTCAGCTTATCCCCAAGAACGTTTAGCTTATATGTTGTCAGATTCACAAGTGCGTGTACTGGTGACAACTGAGAAGCTACTGACAGCATTACCACAGCTAGTTGAGGCAAGTGCAGGATATAAAATAGTCTGTTTAGATAGAGACTGGAAAGCTATCAGTCAACAGAGTGAGGAAAATCCACTGATTCCGATTCAACCTCACGACTTAGCCTATGTTATGTATACCTCTGGTTCTACAGGAAATCCTAAAGGGGTAGCAATGACCCACCTTGCTCTTGCTAATTTGATTAATTGGCAACTCAAAAATACAAGAGTTTCTAACAAAGCCAAAACTCTACAATTTACTCCCTTAAGCTTCGATGTGTCCTTCCAAGAAATCTTTTCTACTTGGTGCGCTGGTGGAACATTAGTTTTAATTTCAGAGGAAGTGCGACGAAATCCTACAGCTTTATTAGATTTTATTGCGGAGAAAGGAATTGAAAGATTATTTCTTCCCTTTGTCGCCTTACAACAATTAGCTGAAGCAGTAAGTTCAGCATCAGTTCCAATGACTATTAGTGAAGTCATTACTGCGGGAGAACAGTTGCAGATATCAAAAGCGATAGCCAACTTCTTTAGCCAAATAGATTGCACATTATACAATCATTACGGACCAACAGAGAGCCACGTAGTTACAGCATACAAACTAACTGGAAAAGTAAGCAATTGGCCAGCCCTTCCTCCTATCGGTCGTCCCATTAATAATGTCCAAATATATATACTTGATAAGTTTCTCCAACCTGTTCCCATTGGGATTCCTGGTGAACTACACATAGGCGGTAATTGTTTAGCTTTAGGCTATCTTAATCGTCCAGAACTAACTCAAGAAAGATTCATTACTAACCCCTTTGGTTCTGGTCGCCTCTATAAAACTGGTGACTTAGCCAAATACTTAAAAGATGGCAATATCCAATATCTTGGTCGTGCTGATCATCAAGTTAAAATTCGCGGTTATCGCGTAGAACTAGGCGAAATAGAAGCCTTATTGGCACAACATCCTGCTGTTCAAGAAGGTGCAGTTTTAGCAAGAGAAGATATTCCCGGACAAAAACGCCTAGTGGGTTATGTAGTTCCATCAGCTGCTGCTTTCGTATTAAGTAAGGAATTAGGTAAGCTCAGATCAACATTACGCAGTTACTTGCAAGAATCGCTACCTGAATATATGGTGCCAGCAGTTTTTGTTATACTTGACAAAATGCCTTTGACACCAAGTGGCAAGCTAGACCGTCGTGCGTTACCTCCTCCAGAAAATTCTAGACCTGAGTTATCAACAGTTGTGGTCATGCCTGAATCTGATACCGAAAAACTCATTGCTAAAGTTTGGCAAGAATTTCTCCAATTAGACATTGTAGGAATTCATGATAATTTTTTTGAGTTAGGTGGATATTCTTTGCTCTTGCTTCAGGTTCGTAAAAAACTAGTAGAAATTTTTGGATTAGAACTATCAGATGTGGCGCTGTTTCAATACCCCACAATTCATACTTTAGCCCAACATTTAAGTTATAATAAACAGGTTTCGACTATTAAGCACCAGCAAAATAGTAGAAATGACAGTCATTTTTCAAGACAGCAGCAACAAAGGCAGCTAAGGCAAAATCATCGTGGCAGGAGAGAACTATGACTATCAGTATTAGAGAATCAGATATTGCTATTATTGGTATGTCATGCCGGTTTCCAGGCGCCAAAAATGTCGAAGAATTTTGGCAGAATCTGCGAAATGGTGTGGAGTCTATTGCTATTTTTTCTAATAATGAATTAGAGCAAACTGACCTGACTTTGCTAGATCATCCTAACTATGTTAAAGCAGGTGCGGTTCTGCCAAACATTGAAGAATTTGACGCTTCATTTTTCGGCTATAGCGCTAAAGAAGCCGAAATTATGGATCCACAACAACGAATTATTTTAGAATGTGCCTGGGAAGCTCTTGAAAGTGCTGGCTACAACCCAGAAACCGCTTTGAGCATAATCGGAGTTTACGTAGGTTCGGGCATGAACACTTACCTACTGAACAATGTTCATCCTCACCGAGGCTTTTCTCGATCGCGCACTTTTTTAACATCAACCAGTGATTTACAAATTAGACTTGCCAACGAGAAAGATTTTCTACCTACATGGATTTCTTACAAGCTGAATTTAACTGGACCTAGCGTTAATATTCAAACTGCTTGCTCAACAGCATTGGTAGCAGTTCATCTTGCCTGCCAGAGTTTGCTTAACGGTGAATGTGACATGGCTCTGGCAGGAGGGATTAATGTGTGTGTCCCTCAAAAAATGGGCTATTTGTACCAAGATGACATGATTTGGTCTCCAGACGGTCATTGCAGAGCCTTTGATGCTGAAGCTAAGGGAACTGTGTTCGGGAATGGAGGTGGGATTGTTGCCTTGAAACTGCTGGAGCAAGCTATTACCGATGGAGACTGTATCCATGCCGTAATTAAAGGTTCAGCTATTAACAATGATGGGTCTTTAAAAGTTGGTTATACCGCTCCTAGCGTAGAAGGACAAGCATCTGTAATTTCCGAGGCTTTGGCGATCGCCCAAATTGATGCTAGCACCATCACTTATGTTGAAACCCACGGAACTGCCACTACTTTGGGAGATTCCATTGAAATTGCTGCTCTTACCCAAGCTTTTCACAAAACTACCGAAAAAAGAGATTTCTGTGCAATTGGCTCGGTCAAGACCAATATTGGACACATTGTTGAAGCAGCAGGTATAGCAGGGCTGATCAAAACTATACTTGCTCTCAAGCATAAACAAATACCACCTAGTCTGCATTTTAGGCAACCAAATCAGAGAATTGATTTTGCCAACAGCCCGTTTTACGTTAATACGGCATTATCTGACTGGAAAACTGAGGGCATTCCACGCCGAGCTGGCGTTAGTGCTTTTGGTATGGGGGGAACAAATTGTCATGTGGTTTTAGAAGAAGCACCATTAACTAAAAATTTAGATATCTCAGACATCAACGATCGCCCATTGCATATTTTGACCCTATCGGCAAGAACTCAAAAAGCTCTGGGAGAGTTGGCACAGAATTATGTAGCTCATCTGCGCTCGCATCCCAATGTAGAACTTGCAGATATTTGCTTTACAGCTAACACAGGACGCAAGCACTTTAACCATCGTTTAGCAGTCACAGCTGAATCTATTGAACAACTTGGCGATCGCTTGAGCAATTTTCAGCAAGAGACTACCGAGGAAACGTACAATCCTTTACCAGCAACAGGCAGAGAACGCATTGCCTTCCTGTTCACAGGTCAGGGGTCGCAGTACGTGAATATGGGGCGCCAACTCTACGAAACTCAACCAACTTTCCGAGAAACCCTTGACTACTGCAATGAAATTCTTCTTTCTTATTTAGAAAAACCCCTGCTTGAGGTACTTTATCCCGAAGCAGGCGAAAACCTCTCATCCTTAATTGACGAGACTGCTTATACCCAACCAGCCCTATTTGCCCTCGAATATGCTCTGTTCCAGTTGTGGAAATCTTGGGGCTTAGAACCCAATGTTGTTATGGGCCATAGTGTCGGGGAGTATGTTGCTGCCACTGTAGCAGGAGTTTTTAGTTTGGAAGATGGCTTGAAACTAATTGCTCAACGGGGACGTTTAATGCAAGCACTGCCTCAAGATGGGGAAATGGTAGTGCTACAAGTCGATGAAGGACAGGCAAAGACAGCAATTCAACCTTACGTCAACGAAGTCTCCATTGCTGCAATCAACGGTCAGCAGAGCATTGTAATTTCTGGTCGGCGCCAGGTAATTAACACCATTTGTGAAAAACTTCAAGCATCAGGAGTCAAGACAAAAAAATTAAATGTCTCCCATGCTTTCCATTCACCGTTAATGCAGCCGATGCTGGCAGAATTTGAGCAAGTACTCCGAGAAGTTAGCTTTTCTGCTCCACAGATTAAACTAATTTCCAATATTACAGGCAAAGTAGTAACTTCAGAAGTAGCGACTCCGGAATATTGGTGTACTCATATCCTCAAGCCAGTCAAGTTTGCGTCAAGCATGGAAAGTCTGAAACACTTGGGGATAGAAACCTTGGTGGAAATTGGGCCGAAACCAATTTTATTGGGAATGGGTCAATCTTGCCTGCCTGATGATAATAAAATTTGGCTTCCCAGTTTGCATCCGGATCAAGATGATTGGCAAGTAATGTTAACCAGTTTGGCAAAACTGTATATGTATGGAGCCTCTGTAAACTGGTTTGGCTTTGATCGAAACTATTCGCGTCATCGACTACCCTTGCCAACTTATCCCTTTCAAAGACAGCGCTATTGGGTAGAAGCAGATCAGGGATATCCGACTCAAATGTTTTTTCAGAACAATGGTCAGGATAACCAAAAGCTTCATCCTTTGTTGGGACAAGAGTTATGTTTAGCAGGAACCAAAGAAATTCGTTTCCAGTCCCAAATTAGCCCAGACTCACCAGTGTGGCTGAAAGATCATTGTCTTTTTGAGGCAACGATTCTGCCAGGAACAGCTTACTTGGAAATGGCATTAGCCGCTGGATCTATCATTGCTAAATCTGACACTAAATCTAACAATTTCTGGCTGGAAGAGGTTGTCTTACAGCAGCCCATAATTTGGCAAGAAAATGAATTTAAGACTGTTCAAATAATTTTAACTCCACAATCAGAACGTGTTTATTCATTCGAGATTTATAGTCTTGCATCTGCTGCAAAAAATAACAATGGGAAGCCATCTTGGATATTCCATACTTCAGGTAAGTTGTTCTACACCGAAGAAAAATCGATAACTGAGTACATAGATTTGGCTGAGTTAAAAGCCCAGTGTACTGAAGAATTTCCCATTGATAAACTATATAGACGCTTTGAAGAACAAGACCTCAAATATGGTTACAGTTTCCGAGGGATGGAACAACTTTTGAAACATGAAAAAGTTGCTCTGGGTAAAATAAGGCTGGTGGAGGAATTAGCACGAGATGCTGAAGATTATCAATTACATCCAGTGTTATTGGACAATGCCTTACAGGTTTTGGAAGCCATTTCTCCTGATAATGGAAAACAAATTAGCTACGTGCCGGTGGGTTTAGAACGCCTACGGATTTACAAGCGTCCTGGTGTCTCCATATGGTGCCATGCCCAATTGCGGAAAGTAGAAGTGGCGCCACAACTCAAACAAAACCTAATCGCTGATTTGGAACTGTTTGCTCCTTCTGGAGAGCTAATCGCTACTTTAGAAGGCGTGCAACTTAAGGCCGTTCGCCGAGAAGCCATGTTAGGCAGTTCCCAAAAAACTTGGGAAAATTGGCTTTATGAGGTGGATTGGATACTCCAAGAGCATAATACAGGCAAAAAAACTCAGCCCAAGCCAGACACAACAAGAAACTGGTTGATTTTGGCTGACGATCGCCAAATTAGTCAGCAGTTAGTAGACCGCCTGCGCTCGCAAGGAGAAAATTGCACAATTGTATTTGCCGCAAACGAGTACGAACAGATATCTAACCAAGAATTTCGCCTCAACCCAGCTAACCCTGAACACTTTGGGCAGCTATGCCAAGCTGTTCGCCATGTACATGGGGTAGTAAACTGTTGGAGCTTAAATGCACCACCAATTCAAACAACACAAGATTTAGATGTAGCTTCCCAAGTTATCTGTGGCAGTACCTTACACTTAGTGCAGGCAATAATTGAGAACTATACCCAACCTCCTAAGTTATGGTTAGTCACCCAAGGAGCGCAAGCGGTAGGATTAGCGTCTGCCGTGAGTGGACTAGCTCAATCTCCTTTATGGGGTATGGGACAAACCATCGCTTTGGAACATCCAGAACTGAACTGCGTGCTAGTGGATTTAGATCCCAATGGAACAGATGCAGATCGAGTAATTTTAGAAGAAATTAGTTCGCCAACTTCAGAAGCACAAGTTGCTTTTCGTGATGGTAAGCGTTATGTAGCACGGCTGGTACGCAGCCAAACGACCGCTAGCTGGCTGCGCTCAGAGTCGTTTTCCCTAGAAATACCTGAACGAGGTATAATAGATAATTTACAACTAGTGCCGACGAACCGTCATCAACTGGGATCGGGTGAAGTAGAAATTCGGGTGCGTGCCACAGGACTGAACTTTATAGATGTTTTGGATGTGCTAGGGACGCTACCTTTTGAACGAGAAAATGAACTGGGTGTTGAGTGTGCCGGTGAAATAGTCGCTGTTGGGGAAGGAGTAGAAGATTTTTGCGTTGGAGATGCTGTCATGGCGATCGCTTTTGGCAGTTTCAGTAAGTATGTGACAGTAAACTCTAAGTTAGTAGCACCTATCCCCGATGCTCTAAGTTTTGAGCAAGCTGCCGCTATTCCAGTCAATTTTGTCACCGCGTACTATGCTTTACACCAAATAGCTAACATAACCGCCAAAGACAAGGTGTTAATCCATGCAGGGGCGGGAGGAACTGGAATGGCAGCCGTGAAACTGGCATTAGCAACAGGCACCGAAGTTTTTGCTACAGCTAGCCCCAGCAAATGGGAAGCCCTTAAATCTATTGGCGTGCGACACGTTTATAATTCCCGGACGCTAGATTTTGCCAAACAGGTGATGAAAGACACCAACGGTGAGGGGGTGGATATTGTCCTCAACTCATTGACTGGTGATGGCTTTATTGAAAAGAGTATGTCAGTACTTTCACCTAGTGGGCGTTTTTTGGAAATAGCGAAACGGGATGTTTGGGATTTAGAGCAAGTTGAACAGTTCAAAGCTGATATTTCCTACCATTTCATCGATTTACGGCAAATATGTCTGCAACAAGCAGAACTGGTGCAGCCGATGCTATATCACCTTAGCCAGCAGTTTGCCCAAGGTCAGCTCTCTCTACCGCCGCAAAAGGTGTTTCCTATCCAAGAAGTGGTCAGTGCCTTTCGCTACATGCAGCGCGCCGAACATATTGGCAAGATAGTCGTCACGCAGCCAAAAGAAATAGGTGACGCTACTTCCCATAGTATTAGCTTCCGTGAAGATAGCAGCTATTTGATTACTGGCGGGTTGGGCGATCTGGGTTTACTGGTAGCTCGCTGGATGGTAGAATGTGGTGCTAGATATATAGTATTGGTAGGGCGTAGTGCAGTTAAGCCAGCTGTCCGCAGTCAGTTAGAGCAGCTAGAAGAGGCTGGCGCTAAAGTGGTAGTCGCTCAAGTTGATGTGTCTAACTACCAGCAAGTAGCTGGGTTGTTGGATTCCCTGATGTTATCATCACCGCCACTACGAGGAATTATACATACCGCAGGTGTTTTGGACGATCGCCTACTCAAACAGCAAAACTGGGAGTCCTTCCGGCGAGTCATGGCTCCAAAAGTCCAAGGGGCATGGAATTTACACACATTAACCCAAAAATTGCCCTTAGACTTCTTTGTGCTATTTTCTTCTTGTGTTTCCATGCTAGGTGCAGCCGGTCAAGGCAACTATGTCGCAGCCAATGCTTTTCTAGATAGCTTGGCATTTTATCGGCGATCGCTTGGACTACCAAGCACAACTATCAATTGGGGAGCTTGGGGTGAGGTAGGAATGGCAGCGAGAAACCCGCAGGTAATCGAGCGTCTCAATCGCGTAGGTCTGGGAACTATAGCCCCTGACCAAGGATTGCAGGTTTTGGAGAAGTTATTGTTAGAGCAACCAATCCGGGTTGGCGCCGTACCTCTCAACTGGTCGCAGTTCCAAAAAGAACAATGGGCAGCCTCGCCATTCTTCACGAATTTTACCCAGGTATTACAGCAATCATCAAAACAACAAGGTGCAATTAAATTTGCCCAGCAATTAGAAGCAGTTCCAGTCCGAGAACGCAGGGCATTGTTGGTAGCTCATGTTAGCTCTCACGTAGCTCAAGTTTTGGGTTGGAATCCCTCGAATCCCTTAGAGCAGCAACGAGGCTTTTTTGAGATGGGAATGGATTCGCTGACATCTATAGAGTTACGCAACCGTCTGCAAACGAGTTTGGGTTCCTCTCTGCCTTCAACTTTAGTCTTCGACTATCCCACTTTGGCAGAACTTGTTGATTATCTAGCTCAAGAAGTTCTTTCAGCTTTGATGGTAACTGACTCACAGTCACAGCAAAAGGAAGCAAAGATAATGGATGCTACTAAGGACTTAAATAGCAAAAAAGATAAATCTCTAGATGAGATTGCCAAACGACTGGCTGCACAACTTGGGCTGAAATAAATTCTCAAGTTTTTCAGATTTGGAAAATTTTTAATTAAAATTTGAGTAGAGTATAATGAACAATCATTCAGATAACTATTATGCTTCTTTAATGATAGAAGCATCAGCAAAAATTGCCGAACTACAAGCAGAAGTTGAGCGTTTAAAGTCCTCTAATAGCGAACCAATCGCCATCATTGGTATGGGCTGCCGATTTCCTGGTGCAAATAATCCAGAGGAATTTTGGCAATTGCTCCGCGATGGGGTGGATGCAATCTCAGAAGTACCAAAGAACCGTTGGGATATCGATGCCTACTACGACCCAAATCCAGATGCACCAGGGAAAATGATTTCCCGTTTAGCGGGGTTTGTCGAACACATCGATGAGTTCGATCCCCAATTTTTCGGCATCTCCCGCCGGGAAGTTCTCAACCTAGACCCCCAGCAACGCCTGCTTTTGGAGGTGAGTTGGGAAGCTCTGGAAAACTCAGGTCTGGTGCCTGAAAGACTGATGCCAAAAACCGGAGTTTTCATTGGCATTAGTAGCAATGATTACCTGCGAATGCTTCTCAAGCAAGGTAATGCTGCGATTGATGGCTACATGGACTCAGGCACTTCTGATGCCACGGCGAGCGGTCGATTGTCTTATCTTCTAGGTGTAACAGGGCCGTGTTTCTCAGTTGATACCGCTTGCTCTTCATCATTAGTAACAGTCTATTTGGCTTGTCAAAGTCTGCGTAATGGAGAGTGCGATTTAGCCTTAGCTGGGGGAACGAATACAATTCTCTCACCAGAAATGAGTATTATTTTATCAAAAGCCCGTATGTTATCTCCAGAGGGTCGTTGCAAAAGCTTTGATGCCAGTGCCAATGGTTTTGCGCGTGGAGAAGGATGTGGGATAATTATTCTCAAGCGCCTCCGGGATGCCCAAGCTGACGGCGACAATATTTTAGCTGTGATTCGTGGTTGTGCACTTAACCAAGATGGTCGTAGTAGCGCTTTGACAGTACCTAATGGAAAGGCTCAACAAGCTGCAATTCGCCAAGCTCTGGTGGACGCAGGCGTAAAACCGGAGCAGGTAAGCTATGTGGAGGCTCACGGTACAGGGACATCTGTGGGAGACCCAATCGAGGCGGAGGCGTTGGCAGCTGTGTTTGCTCACCGAGAACACCCTTTAATAATCGGTTCAGTCAAAACCAACATTGGTCACGCAGAAACTGCCTCTGGGATAGCAGGTGTGATCAAGGTAGTGCTTTCCCTACAAAACGGGGAAATTCCGGCAAATTTACACTTTAAACAGCCAACCCCGATGGTTAACTGGGAGCAACTGCCCCTTAAGGTAGTTACAGAGCGGATGCCTTGGCCAAGTGGGAGTCGGGTAGCGGGGGTCAATTCCTTTGGTTTTAGCGGCACCAACGCTCATGTTCTGCTGTCAGAGGCACCCCAAGAAATTCCAAATTCCAAATTCCAAAATCAAAAAGAAGATGCAGTTGAACGTCCCCTACATTTGCTGTGCTTATCGGCGAAAACACCGGAAGCTCTAAAAGAGTTAGCCGCTCGGTACGAGCAGTACTTGGCAGACAAACCGACCTTAGAACTAGGAGATATTTGCTTTACCGCCAATACGGGGCGATCACACTTCAACTACAGGTTAAGTGCGATCGCCTCGGAACCTTGGGAGGCACAAGAAAAGTTAGCTGCCTTGAGTGCAGTCGGTGAAACCATCGGAGTGTTTCAAGGGCGTGTAAACACAACTAATAAAATCGCCTTTCTCTTCACAGGTCAAGGGTCGCAGTATGTGGGAATGGCACGCCAACTCTACGAAACTCAGTTAACTTTTCGAGAAACTCTAGACAGGTGCGATCGCATTCTCCGTCCATTACTAGAAATATCCTTACTCGAAGTTCTCTATCCAAAATCCAAAATTCAAAATCCAAAATTGGATGAGACAGCCTACACCCAGCCTGCCTTATTTGCCCTGGAATATGCCCTGTTCCAGCTATGGAAATCCTGGGGCTTAGAACCCGATGTCGTCATGGGTCATAGCGTCGGAGAATATGTAGCGGCCTGTGTCGCCGGAGTTTTCAGCTTGGAAGATGGACTGAAACTGATTGCTGAACGGGGACGACTGATGCAGGCTCTACCTCCTGGTGGGGAGATGGTTTCGATAATGGCAAGCGAAGAGCGAATTGTTTCTTTGATTCAACCCTACGCCCAAGAGGTATCGATTGCTGCTATTAACGGTCCAGAAAGCGTAGTGATTTCCGGTTTAAGCAAGGCGATTAACTCCGTCTGTAAAACGTTAGAAGCTTCGGGAATCAAAACTAAGAAATTAAATGTCTCCCATGCTTTCCATTCACCCTTGATGGAACCAATGCTAGCATCCTTTGAAAAGGTTGCCCAACAAGTGAGCTTTTCCCAGCCACAAATTCAGTTAATTTCCAATGTCACAGGCGAGTTGGCAACTTCAGAAGTAGCAACACCGGAATATTGGTGTCGTCACATCCGGCAGCCCGTCAGATTTGCACATAGCATGAAGAGTCTCGAAAAGCAAGGAGTAGAGGTGTTGGTAGAGATTGGCCCGAGACCAATTTTGTTGGGAATGGGTCGCCT
The DNA here is from genome assembly GCF_059640475.1 of Calothrix sp. CBUCES-K 9914. NCBI lineage: Bacteria > Bacillati > Cyanobacteriota > Cyanophyceae > Nostocales > Calotrichaceae > Calothrix > Calothrix sp. CBUCES-K 9914. The sequence continues at coordinate 27,453 of NZ_JBXXZH010000055.1, read as the reverse complement.
GTGCCTACCCGAACACAAGGGACTATGGCTACCCAGTCTGCATCCAGCACAAGGAGATTGGCAGCAGCTACTAACCAGTTTGGGACAGTTGTATGTTCGAGGAGTCCCATTAAACTGGGTTGGCTTTGATCAAGACTATTCGCGTCGGCGCCTGCAGCTGCCAACCTATCCCTTCCAGCGGCAGCGCTATTGGATAGAAGCGACTGATAATGGCAATGGGTTCAAACCGCTTTTCCAGAACAATGGTGTCCGCAGCAACAACCTTCATCCACTGCTGGGTCAACAGTTATACTTAGCAGGAAGTCGGGAGATTCGTTTCGAGTCTCAAATTAGCCAGAATTTCCCAGCCTGGATTAAAGACCATCGTGTTTTTGAGACGCCGATTTTTCCAGGAACTGGTTACTTAGAGATTGCCTTAGCAGCGGGATCTATAGTTACCAAGTCCGATAATCTTTGGCTAGAAGATGTGCTGATCCCACAGGCGATGGTTCTGCCGGAGAATGAAGTTAAGACTGTTCAGACGATTTTGACTCCAGAAGAGTCTGGTATCTACTCCTTTAAGATTTACAGCCTCTCTCCTGATGCAAATGAAAACAACGGGAAACCATCTTGGACACTCCATGCTTCAGGCAAGTTGCTTGTTAAAGAAAAAGAACCAATGGAGCGGGTGGATTTAAATGTAATCAGGAGTCAATCTATCCAAGAGATTGCTATTGAAGAGTTGTACGCAGGATTTAGAAAGCAGGGAATTGATTATGGTTATAGCTTTCGGGGGATTGAACAAGTTTGGCAGCACGAACAAGGAACTCTGGCTAAAATAAGTCTGCCGACAGAATTGCTGCCAGAAGCAGGGCGCTACCATTTGCACCCAGTATTGTTAGACACCTGTTCACAAATTTTGGAAGGAACTCCCTTTGATGAAAACCAACAAAATACTTATGTACCAGTAGGCTTTGAGCGCTTGCGGGTTTGGGGTCGTCCTGACACTATCGTCTGGAGTCATGCCCAGATGCGAAAAGTAGAAGAATCAGGTCAACAAAGCCTGATCAGCGGTGATGTTCGCCTGTTTACATCTTCAGGTGAGCTAATTGCAGCTATAGAAGGTCTGCAAGCAATGCACGCCCGTCAGGAATCCATGTTAGGCATACCCTCCGAATCCTGGAAAAATTGGCTTTATGAGGTAGAGTGGCGACCCCAAGTGGGTTATGGTCTTCCACCAAATTATTTGCCCAGTCCGAAAGAAGTTCGCGATCGCCTCTCCTCCATATTAGTTCAGTTGATCGCCCACCCAAGTTTGCCTGTTTATGGGGAAGCATTAAGTCAGATCGAAGCTTTGAGTGTTACTTATGTTGTTGCGGCTTTGCGGCAAATGGGATGGAAGTTACAGCCCAAAGAGCGCTTTTCCACAGCCCAAATAGTGCAACAGTTAGGTGTGGTCAGTCAACACCAGCAACTGCTGGGACGTTTGTTGGAAATGCTGGCTGAAGTTGGCATACTTCAACGCAGCGACGAACATTGGGAAGTGGTTTCCACTGCCGAAATTCTAGACCCACAGGAGGCGATCGCTTCCCTGTCTTACCCAGAAGCAGAAGCCGAGATAACTCTTCTCGGACGTTGCGGACCTAAACTAGCTGAGGTACTTCAAGGAGAGTGCAACCCCTTACGGCTACTATTCCCCGAAGGGGATACAACTACACTAACTAAGCTGTATCAAGACTCCCCAACTTCGCGGGTGACGAATACCTTAGTCCAAGAAACGGTGTTATCCGCCCTAGAACGTTTGCCTCAAGGACGGGGCTTACGGATTTTAGAGATTGGCGCTGGCACTGGCGCAACAACCTCCTATCTCCTGCCGCACCTGAAACCGGATCGGACAGAATATGTCTTTACCGACATCGGAGCCTTTTTCATGGCAAAAGCGCAGGAGAGGTTTCAAGATTACCCGTTTGTGCGCTATCAAGTATTAGATATCGAAAATGACCCTATAGAACAGGGATTTGAACCCCATCACTACGATGTAATTGTGGCGGCAAATGTGCTACATGCCACCAGCGATTTGCGTGTAACTATGCAACACGTCCACCAGTTGTTGGCTTCTGAGGGTATTCTGGTGATGGTAGAAGGTACGGCTCCTCTGGGTTGGGTGGATCTAACATTTGGGTTAACCGAAGGGTGGTGGAAGTTTAGCGATCGCTCTTTGCGACCTGACTACCCCTTGTTGACTACAAAGCATTGGCAGATTCTGTTACAGGAGGTAGGGTTTAAACAAGCTGCAAGCGTTTCCCCTGATGATGTAGATTTACCAGAAAAAAGAGATGTTGGGCTACAGGATGCAGTAATTGTCGCGCAAGCTGCCGCTAAACCCCAGTCAGCCATACCGAGAAATTGGCTAATTTTAGCTGATGGTTCAGGCATCGGTCAGCAATTGCGTAGACTTCTTTGTTCCCAAGGTGAGGCTTGTACCTTAGTTTTCCAAGGCAAGAAGTACGAACAGATAGCTCCACAACAATTCAGCATAGACCCAGCTATTCCTGAACACTTTGAGCAGTTACTTTCCGCTACACCTAACCTGCATTCTGTGGTACATTGTTGGAGTTTAGATGCAGCCTCTGCTCCAACATCAGCCGATTTAGAAGTAGCTTTTAACAAAGGCTGTGGCAGTACGTTGCACTTAGTCCAGGCGCTCGTAAAGAAATTGTCTCAACCTCCACGCCTGTGGTTAGTAACGCGAGGGGCGCAAGCCGTGAACAGTCACCACCTGCCAGGAGTTGCTCAATCAGCCTTGTGGGGGATGCGAAAAGCGATCGCTATAGAACACCCTGAACTCAACTGTAAGGGTTACGATTTAGACCCAGAAGCAATGGGAGACCAAGTATCAAGACTATTTGAGGAAATCTGGTCAGAGGATGCAGAAGACCAAGTGGCTTTTCGCAATCAAACTCGTTATGTAGCAAGACTGATACGCTATCAAAAGAGCCAAAGCAGTGATGCTGCTAGCCCTAGTGTCAGTTTCCGTGGAGATAGCAGCTATCTAATTACTGGTGGTCTTGGAGGTCTAGGTTTAGGAGTAGCTCGTTGGATGGTAGAACATGGCGCCCGACATTTGGTACTGTTAGGACGATCGCAACCAAGCCAAGAGGTCAAGAGTCAGTTAACAGAGCTAGAACTATCTGGTGTTCGGGTAGTCCTAGCCCAGGCAGATGTGTCTGATAGCGAGCAACTTGCCCAAGCACTGGCTGAGATTGAGCAATCAGCAAAACCCCTAAGGGGGATTATCCACGCCGCAGGCGTTCTGGATGATGGTATACTACAACAGCAAAATTTGCAGCGCTTTGAGCGAGTGATGGCTCCGAAAGTACAAGGGGCATGGAATCTACACACATTAACCCAAAAACTATCTTTAGACTTTTTTGTTCTGTTTTCTTCCACTGCTGCTTTGTTAGGTTCTGCTGGTCAAGCCAACCACTCAGCAGCCAATACTTTTCTGGATGCCTTAGCATCTTATCGTCGGGCGCAGGGACTACCAGCCACGAGTATCAACTGGGGAACTTGGGGAGAGATTGGCATCGCAGCTCGTCGCCAATTAGTTGATCGTATTGGCGAGAAAGGAGAAGAAAGCATGGACACTCAACAAGCATTCCAAGCACTTGAGCAGTTGTTCTGTGAGGCACCTGTACAGGTTGGGGTTTCGTCCATCAACTGGTCGCGTTACTTGAAAGGAGAATTAGCCAACTGGCCGTTCTTCGCAGATTTCAAGATAGAAATTCAGAGATTGCGCCGCCAGTCTGTAGAAGGGACAGTCTTGCAAAGCCAAGGAGATTCGCTCCGCCACAGTTTGCTGTCTGCAACCTCATTAGAACGTCAGCAGTTGTTGGAATCTCGCATTACAGAACAAGTCGCTAAGGTACTGGGATTTTCTGCCACAGGCATAGATATTGCAGAATCAGTAACTAGTCTGGGACTTGACTCACTAATGGCGATCGAACTGAGGAGTTGGCTCAATAAGGAAACGGGGGTAAACTTGCCTGTGATGAAAATAATGCAGGGACCAAGTATTTGCCAACTAGCACAGCTAATACTTGAGGAATTAGCATTGGCGAAGATCGTGCTGAATGCGCCCCCATCCACTGAACTCTCTGAGGAGATCGAGGAGATTGCCCTGTAATATCGTCTCTGCTTGATTGCCCATAACCCAGCCTATCCCCTGGCATAGTGTAGAGACGTTGCACACAACGTCTCTACATAAAAAAATGAATTTGTCAAGCTTTTCTCAGTTTAATTAACCCAATATTAGTAAATAAATATATGAATCTTAACCAATTTATAGCTGAACTGGCTGAACAGGGTGTGAAGTTGTGGGTCGAAGATGACCAGTTGCGTGTTCGTGCTGCAAAAGGAGTACTAACAGCAGAGGTACGCGACTTATTAGCATTGCATAAGGCAGATCTAATAAAGTTGCTGTCGGATAGCAACGCGATCGCAAGTGATATTCCACCTCTTGTAAGAGTTGAGCGAACCCAGAATTTACCTCTGTCTTTTGCCCAACAACAAATGTGGTTCTTGAACCAGTTGTCGCCAAATAACTCCTTCTACAACGAACCAGCAACTTTGGAACTGAAGGGTTACTTGAACATTATCGCGCTGGAGAAAAGCTTGAACAACATTGTCCAACGCCACGAAGTTTTACGTACTAACTTTACAACCTTTGAGAGACGACCAGTTCAGGTAATTGCTGACAACTTGACCTTGACGATGCCAGTAGTAGACCTGCAAGAGCTAGCTCACAGCGATAGAAAAATTGCTATCCAACAATTAGCAATGGCAGAGAACCAGCGACCCTTTAACCTTGCAAGCGATCCTTTAATCCGGGCTACTTTGCTGAGGCTAACAGAGGTAGAACATGTCTTGGTGCTAACAATACACCATATTGTTTACGATGCTTGGTCGTGGAATATTCTTTTACAGGAGTTGACAACCAGTTACTCAGCCTTCTGCAATGGCTTGTCCCCAGAATTACCCTCTTTACCGATTCAATACGCCGACTTTACTGTTTGGCAAAGACAATGGTTGCAAAAAGATGTATTGCAAACTCAACTGAGTTACTGGAAACAACAACTGGCAAACGCGCCAGCTTTATTGGAACTGCCAACAGATAGAGTACGACCTTCAACTCAAACCTTTCGGGGGGCACTTCATAAATTTGTACTTTCACAGGAGTTAACGACAGCGCTGATCTCTTTAAGCCAGCGACAAAGAGTTACCTTGTTTGTGACGCTCTTAGCAGCATTTAAAACATTGCTGTACCGTTATACAAGACAGACCGATATCTGCGTAGGCACGGCGATTGCTAAACGCGATCGCCCCGAAATTGCGGGATTGATTGGAATGTTCGTCAATACCCTAGTGCTATATACTGATATGTCCGGCAATCCGAGTTTTGAGGATTTACTGTCTCGAGTCCGGGAAGTAACGCTCTTAGCATCCGCTCATCAAGACCTACCATTTGAAAAGTTAGTAGAGGAATTGCAGCCTGCGCGTGACCTAAGTTATACACCATTTGTGCAGGTAAACTTGGTGCTTTACAATTTTCCGATACCTCAAATACAAATGGAAGGCTTAACGTTGAGCAAATTAGTGGTAGAAACTGCCAAAGCAAAATTTGATTTGACTTTAGCTTTAGAAAAAACTGACTCTGGACTAATTGGCGTATGGGAATACAGCACTGATTTGTTTGATGCTAGCACCATCGAGCGGATGAGTGGGCATTTTCAAACCCTACTGGCAGCAATTGTTGCAAATCCTCAGCAAAAAATATCTTCGTTGCCAATTTTGCGTGAAGCTGAACAGCAGCAATTGCTAGTCGAGTGGAACTCCACCACAAATCCTTACCCAAGAAATAAGTGTATCCATCAGTTGTTTGAGCAGCAAGTAGCGCGTACACCTGATGCGGTAGCCGTAGTTTTTGAACATCAGCAACTCACGTATGAGCAGTTGAATTGTCGGGCTAACCAGTTGGCACATTACTTGCAGTCGTTGGCTGTAAAACCAGATACATTGGTGGGTATTTGTGTAGAGCGCTCATTAGAAATGGTGGTAGGACTACTGGGCATTCTCAAAGCAGGTGGGGCTTATGTGCCGCTTGACCCAGAGTATCCCCAAGAGCGTTTGAGCTTCATTTTAGAAGATGCTAACGTTTCAGTGCTGGTGACCCAGCAGTCACTCGTTGAGAGATTGCCAAAGCATCAAGCGCAGGTTGTGTGTTTGGATCAGGTCTGGTCAGAAATTGCCCAAAACAATCAAGATAACCTAACAACTCAAGTCAGAGCTTTTGATCTGGCGAATGTGATTTATACCTCCGGTTCTACAGGCAAACCCAAAGGTGTGATGGTTGAGCATAGAGGACTAGTTAACTTAGCAATAGCTCAAATTCAAACTTTTGGCTTGGGCTGTGATAGTCGCGTTCTCCAGTTTGCCTCTGTGAGTTTTGATGCTTCGATTTCGGAAGTGCTGATGGCTTTGGGGTCAGGGGGAAGACTTTACCTGGGAACAAAAGATTCTCTGATGCCGGGTATGCCATTAGTTGAGCGATTACGTGATTATGGCATTACCCATATTACCCTACCACCATCGGCATTGGCGGTGATGCCAACTTCCGAACTCCCATCACTGCAAACAATAATTGTTGCAGGAGAAGCTTGTTCTATTGAACTGATGAAACAATGGTCTAATGGGAGAAACTTCTTCAACGCTTATGGACCGACAGAAGCTAGCGTCTGTGCTACGATTGCAAAATGCACTCCCAAGGACAACAAAATTTCAATTGGGCGCCCGATAGCCAATACACAAGTATACATCCTAGACTCGCACAATCAACCAGTACCTGTAGGTGTGCCAGGAGAGTTGCATATTGGTGGTGCGGGGTTAGCACGAGGCTACCTCAACCGTCTAGAGTTGACCAACGAGAAATTTATCCCCAACCCTTTTAGTCATGAACCTGATTCCCGTCTCTACAAAACTGGGGACTTAGGACGCTATCTAGATGATGGTAATATTGAATACTTAGGACGCATTGATAATCAAGTTAAAATACGCGGCTTCCGAATTGAGTTAGGGGAAATTGAGGCAGTACTGAGCCAACATGATGACGTACAAACATCTTGTATTATCGCCCGCGAAGACAATCCAGGTGATAAGCGATTAGTTGCCTACGTGGTACCGCATCTAGGGCAAATACTCACAGTTAGCGAGTTACGCTCCTTCCTGTTAAGTAAACTGCCAAAGTATATGATGCCACATACTTTTGTAATACTGGAATCCTTACCACTAACGCCCAATGGGAAAATAGACCGCCGTTCTCTACCAGTACCAGAGTCTCGTGGGGAACTAGAATTCAGCTTTGTAGCTCCGCGCACTCAAATCGAAGAAATGCTAGCACAGATTTGGGCTAAAGTGCTGAGATTAGAGCAAGTAGGTATTCATGATAACTTCTTTGAACTCGGCGGAGATTCCATCCTCAGTATCCAAGTTATCACCAGAGCAAATCAGCTAGGAATTAATCTTAGTGTTAAGCAACTATTTATACATCAAACAATCGCGGAGTTAGCGACAGCAGCAGGCACAACAAAAGCTATCGAAGTAGAACAAGGTTTAGTTACAGGGGCATTACCTCTAACACCTATTCAATACTGGTTCTTTGAGCAGAAATTAGCACAGCCGCATCACTTTAATCAATCATTTTTGCTATCAGTTTCATCTGACCTCAAGCCAGAGCTATTAAAGCAAGTAGTGCAGCAACTGCTACTACATCATGATGCGCTACGCTTACGCTATACACACTCTAACTTGGGTTGGCAGCAGATTCACTCTACCGTGAATGATAATGTTGCTTTCTCCTTTGTAGATTTATCGACTTTAAAAGAGAGCGAGCAACAAGCATTCATTGAGGATAGAGCCACTTCTTTACAAGCTTCTTTGAATTTGTCAGAAAATCTAATGCAAGTTGCCTTTTTCTGGTTGGGTGTTGACAAAAAGGCGCGATTACTTATTATTATCCACCACTTGGTAGTTGATGGTGTTTCCTGGCGGATTTTGTTCGAGGATTTGCAAACAGCTTACCAGCAACTGGCTACTGGTAAAGCAATCGCGCTTCCTGCCAAGACAACTTCTTTCAAGGATTGGTCTTACAAATTAACAGAATATGTACAATCAGAAGCCCTCAAATCCGAGGTGGCTTATTGGCTGAGTGAGTCTCGCTCCTGGGTTCCTGCCATACCAGTGGACGATGGACGAGAAGCGAATACTGTTGCATCTGCTAGTACAATCACAGTACCGTTAGATGAGTCAGAAACTCGCGCGTTACTACAAGATGTACCAAAAGCTTACAACACTCAAATTAATGATATTCTGTTGACTGCCCTAGTGCTGGTTTTGAGCAGATGGACTAACTCAAGCTCTGTGTTGTTTGACCTAGAAGGTCATGGGCGAGAAGATATTGTTGATGATGTGGATTTATCACGCACTATCGGCTGGTTTACGACGATTTTCCCTGTGCTTATAGAACTCGAAGCAATAGACAATTTAGGAACTGCTTTAAAATCTGTCAAAGAACAACTGCGCGCGATTCCCAACAAAGGAATTGGCTACGGCTTATTGCGCTATCTAACTCAAGATGTAGAAATTGCTGCCAAACTACAGGCACTTCCTCAAGCTGAGATTAGCTTCAACTATTTGGGTCAATTTGATCAAGTTCTGAGTACATCTTCTTGGATGCAACTGGCTAATGAGTCTGCTGGAGCTGAGCATGGTTTAGAGAATAATCGCACTCATTTGCTGGACATTAACAGCATCATTACTGGCAAACAGCTACAAATATATTGGACTTACAGCAAAAATGTCTACCAGCACGCTACAATTGAAAATCTGGCGCAAAAATTTGTGACGACATTGCGAGGGCTGATTGCCCATTGTCTATCTGCTGATGCTGGAGGTTATACACCAACAGATTTTCCGCTAGTCAAGCTCAACCAGATAGAACTGGATCAAGTTTTGGCAAGCCTAGCATTGAAACAAGAACTGGGCAGAGCTAAATGGAAAAATCTTGAGGATATTTATCCGCTTTCTCCTATGCAACAGGGTATGCTGTTTGAAAGCTTGTCTGCTCCAAACTCAGGAGTATATTTTGAACAAACCAGTTGGACATTGAGTGGAAACTTAGATGTGCCAGCATTTGAGCAAGCTTGGCAGCAAGTAGTAGCGCAGCATTCAATTTTTCGGACTAGTTTTATTTGGGAGTTAGTGAGCCAGCCACTGCAAGTAGTACATCGGCAGGTAAAAGTGGCTCTTCAAACTCATGACTGGCGAGAGTTATCTGTTGAAGCACAGCAACAGCAATTAGAAGTTTTTTTACAGTCACAGCGACAACAAGGTTTTCAACTGTCTGTTGCACCACTGATACAGCTAAATCTCATTCAATTGGATGCGGATAGTTATCAATTTATTTGGAGTCATCATCACATATTACTTGATGGTTGGTCGTTACCTTTGGTTCTCAAAGACTTGTTGTACTTTTATCAAACAATTTCTCAGGGTAAAAGTTTACCATTACAACCAACTACCAGCTACCGCAACTACATCGCTTGGCTACAGAAACAGGATATACTCAAAGCTAGAGAATTTTGGAGAGAAAAGCTTAAAGGCTTTGGCGCCCCAACTCCTCTAAGTGTCAATAAAAGATCATCAAATCGAAAGCATTTACTTTCCAGTTATAGTACACAAGAAATTCAACTAACAGCGCAAGCAACAGCCGCAGCCGGGACTTTTACACGACAGCATCAACTGACGATGAATAATTTGGTACAGGCAAGTTGGGCACTGCTGCTGTGTCGTTACAGCCAAGAAACAGATGTAGTGTTTGGCGCAACTGTGTCCGGTCGTCCGCCATCTCTTGTTGGCATTGAATCGATGGTAGGACTATTTATCAACACTTTGCCAGTGCGAGTACAAGTTTCAGCAGAAACGAAGGCTTTGGATTTGTTAAAGGATTTACAAACGCAGCAAATTGAGTCTGAGCAATATTCATATAGCTTATTAGCTGAGATTCAGGGTCTTAGTGAAATCCCTGGGGGAACGTCTTTGTTCGATAGCATTGTAGTCTTTGAAAATTATCCATTTGATGATGCACTGCAACAACAAGATGGTAGTTTGAAGCTAGACAATATTTATGCTATTGAACAAACAAATTATCCCCTCACGGTAGTTGCTGTCCCTGGTGAGCAATTATTTGTGAAGATTAGCTATGATACAAGCCGATTTGATGATGCAACGATTACTCGAATGTTGGGACATTTCCAGAAATTGCTGGAGGGAATTGTTGCTAATCCCCAGCAGCAGCTAGCACAGTTGCCCATGTTGACGAAAGTTGAGCATCAGTTATTAGTTGAGTGGAATAATACTCAGGTAAATTATCCTCAATATAAATGTATCCATCAGTTGTTTGAGGAGCAAGTAAAGCGCACTCCAGATGCAGTGGCAGTGGTATTTGAAAATCAACATCTCACATACGGCGAATTAAACTACCGTGCTAACCAATTGGCACATTACTTACAGTCTTTGGGTGTAGAAACTGATGTACTTGTTGGCATTTGCGTCGAGCGTTCCTTAGAGATGATTGTAGGACTACTGGGCATTCTCAAAGCGGGTGGTGCTTACGTGCCGCTTGATCCAGAGTATCCCCAAGACCGTTTGAGCTTCATGTTAGAAGATGCTAACGTTTCAGTGCTGTTAACCCAGCAGTCCCTCGTTAAGAGACTACCAAAGCATCAAGCGCAGGTTGTGTGTTTGGATCAGGTCTGGTCAAAAATTAGCCAAAACAATCAAGATAACCTAACAACTCAAGTTAGGGCTTTTGATCTGGCTAATGTGATTTATACCTCCGGTTCTACAGGCAAACCCAAAGGCGTGATGGTTGAGCATAGAGGACTAGTTAACTTAGCAATAGCTCAGATTCAAACTTTTGGCTTGGACTGTAATAGTCGCGTTCTCCAGTTTGCCTCTGTGAGTTTTGATGCTTCGATTTGGGAAGTGGTGATGGCTTTGGGGTCAGGGGGAACACTTTACCTGGGAACAAAAGAGTCTCTAATGCCGGGTATGCCGTTAATTGAGCGATTACGCGATTATAGCATTACCCATATCACCCTACCACCATCGGCATTGGCGGTGATGCCAACTTCTGAACTCCCATCACTGCAAACAATAATTGTCGCCGGAGAAGCTTGTTCTATTGAACTGCTTAACAAATGGTCTGCTGGCAGAAACTTTTTCAACGCTTATGGTCCGACAGAAGCTAGCGTCTGTGCTACAGTTGCAAAATGCACTCCTGATGACAACAAAATTTCAATTGGGCGCCCGATAGCCAACACGCAAGTCTACATCCTAGACTCGTACAATCAACCAGTTCCTGTAGGTGTGCCAGGAGAGTTGCACATTGGTGGCGCCGGGTTGGCAAGAGGCTACCTCAACCGTCCACAGTTGACACAAGAGAAATTCATCCCCAATCCTTTTAGCACTGAACCTGATTCCCGTCTCTACAAAACTGGGGACTTAGGACGCTATCTGAATGATGGTAGTATTGAATACTTAGGACGCATTGATAATCAAGTTAAAATACGCGGCTTCCGAATTGAGTTAGGGGAAATTGAGGCAGCACTTGTTCAGCACCCAGCAGTGCGAGAAACTGTGGTTGTGGTGCGAGAAGATATTCCTGAGCGCAAATACTTAGCAGCCTACATCGTCTCTAACCAGGACTTAGCAACTACTAACAGTGAGCTACGCAGCTTTCTTAAAGAAAAACTGCCCAATTACATGATCCCAGGAGCATTCGTAATCTTAGATGCCCTGCCATTAACACCCAATGGCAAAGTAGATCGTCGCTCTCTACCAACACCTCAAACAGTAGATCAAGGACTAACAGTATCCAAAGTAGCACCCCGCACTTGGGTTGAAAAAATACTAGCCCAAATCTGGTGTGACGTTCTCCACCTCCAGCAAGTTAGCATCCATGACAACTTTTTTGAGCTAGGAGGAGATTCCATTGTTAGCATCCAGATTATTTCTAAAGCCAATCAAGCAGGACTGCAACTCAATCCCAAACAGATATTTGAACATCAGACGATTGCAGAATTAGCAAGCGTGGCACACACTACTGCAACTGTTCAAGCAGAACAAGGTCAAGTAACTGGGTCATTACCTTTAACGCCCATTCAACAATGGTTTTTTGCACAAAATTTACCAGAACCTCACCACTTTAATCAAGCTTTCCTATTGGAAATACCACAAAATTTTGACCCTAACCTATTGTCGCAAGTGGTGCAGCAATTATTGGTGCATCACGATGCGCTACGCTTACGCTTTGTGCAGTCTGGTGACTATTGGCAACAAATCAATAGCGAAAGTGATAATATTGATGATATTATTCCATTTTCCCAAATCGATTTATCGACAATACCAGATGAGGAGCAAAAAGCTGCCATTGAAACTGCTGCCGCTGAACTACAAGCAAGCTTCAACCTCTCTTCTGGCCCACTGGTGCAAGTAGCCTTTTTTGCTCTGGGTACTGACAAACCTAGCCGTTTACTAATAGTTATCCACCACCTGGCAGTAGACGGCGTTTCATGGCGGATTTTGTTAGAGGACTTATTTTCGGGCTACCAACAGCTTAGTCAAGGTGAAGAGATTCAACTTCCTCCCAAAACGACATCTTTTAAATATTGGGCTTTAAAACTGGCAGAGTACGCGCGCTCAAATAATCTTAAATCAGAGCTTGCATATTGGCAGGCACAATCACGTCAACAAGTTTTGGGCATACCAGTGGACTTTGCTTGTGAGACTAACACTGTAGCATCTGCCCACACGGTATCGGTGTCGCTGAACATTGAAGAAACTCGTGCTTTATTGCAAGAGGTTCCTAAAGCTTACAAAACTCAGATTAACGATATACTACTGACTGCTCTGGTGCAAGTTTTAAGTAAGTGGATTGGTGATGATTCTCTACTACTCGACCTTGAAGGTCATGGGCGAGAAGATATATTTGAAGATGTAGATTTATCTCGTACAGTTGGTTGGTTTACGACAATCTTTCCCGTGCTTTTAACACTTAAAGCAACTGACGATTTAGGAGATAGGTTAAAGTCTATTAAAGAACAACTCCGTGCCATACCCAATCGAGGCATTGGTTATGGTTTACTGCGCTATTTAAGTGGAGATGCAGAAATTACCTCCACACTCAAAGCACTTTCCAAAGCTGAAGTCAGTTTCAATTATATGGGGCAATTCGACTGGGGAATACAAGAAAATTCTGTATTTAAAATGGCCTCCGAATCAATCGGATCAGAACACAGCCTGGTTGGATACCGCAGTCATTTATTAGCTGTTAATTCAATTGTAGTAGAAGGTCAGTTACAGGTAAATTGGACTTACAGTGAAAATTTTCACCAACTTGCCACAATTGAAAGTTTAGCTCAAGATTTTGTTGAAGCATTGCGATCGCTTATTGCTCATTGTCTATCTGTTGATGCAGGAGACTTTACATTTGATGGATTTGAGAATCAAGTGTTTGACAGCCTGGATCAACCATTAAATAATTACCAAAGAAAGGAAAATAAGGCTCCTACACCTCTACATTTATTAGAACTTCCAGAGGGAATCTGTGAATTATTGCCCGAAGATATTGAATCAGCATACCCTCTTGCCAAAATGCAGGAGTTTATGTTGCATCATTACTCAAATAACCATCAAAAAACAGGTGTTTATCACTGCCAAGGGTCGTATGATTTAGAAGATGACAGTCTTTCGTTAAATGCTTTCAAAAAAGCATTAGAATTGTTAGTGCAAAAACATCCGGCTTTGAGAACTGTATTTATCATTAAAAATGGAAAGCCAGCAGTTCAGGTGGTAAGAAAGAATCTGGAATTTTCAATAAATCAGGAAGACATTAGTCACCTCAAATCGAACGAGCAGAAAAATTATATTGATACGCTAATGAAGCGCGATCGGCAAAACTTATTCAAGATTGAAAATCCGAATGAGCCGCTTTTCCGATTCTGGATTTTTCAAAAATCCGAAAATAGATTTGAATTCTTGATGTCAATTCATCATGCAATTATAGATGGCTGGAGCAATACTGAATTTCAGAGCGAACTGTACGAGTTATATTCTGCTCTCAAGAAAGGAGAAGAATTAACAATAGCCGCCTCTGATATTGTATACAGAGAATTTGTGGCATTAGAGAAAGAAATCATTGAGTCAAAAGATGCAGCAAATTTCTGGAAGCTTCAACTGAAGAACTATACATATACTCCATTGAAGCCATTAACTACTCCAGTGGAAAAAGTAGAACCTGTTGCTGAAAAATACCAGCTTGGCTCGGAAATAATTGTTGATTTACGTCAATTATGTGGAAAATTGAGAGTTTCACCAAAAGCAATTTTTTTGAGTACCTACCTTGATATAATTGGAAATGAAATGAAAGAACATACGGTTTCTGTAGGAATTGTCTCCAATGGTAGGACAGAACGACTATCCGAACCGTTTAAAACTTTAGGTTTGTTCTGGAATATGGTTCCTTTTTGTCAACGAACTATTGAAGATAAAAGTGTACAAATAAAAAATGTGCATCAATCCTTAATTGATATGGAACCTTATGTTAGATATCCACTCCTCAAAATTTTGTCGGATCAAGAAAAAATGGAATTGTTTTTTGCTACATTTAACTTTGTAGGATTCAGTAATTCCAAAAAGATTTTGGCTCATACTGGCTTAAAGGTAAATGTGAGAAAGTCTCACGACCAATTCAACTTTCCTTTAAATTATGCTGTGTCAATGGATTTATCTGAAGGTAATGTAAGTATAGCCGTGGAGTATGATAGGATGTATTTTAGTTACAAATATATTCGCTCAATGCTTCAAAAATATATTGAATTGTTAGAGCATACAGTCAGTTCAGGCAAAAGGAGATATTTAAAACAATAAAATATCAACTTTAATATGAGCAGATGAAGTGTTTTTAAATGAAAAAAACCTTCTCTGCATAATCAAATTTCACCCAGAATAGATAGGGCATTTAGTAAGTGTAATAAGTACCGAGTGCTGAATGGGTTTATTGTTCGGTACTTATTACTCATTCATCAGCACTAAAAAGTGCTGAACGGCTAAAAAAAAGATATTTAGTTTATTTCTATAATATGACAACCCAAGTTTTTCACGCTCAACCCCCAACAAATGTTTTTTCTCGTTTTACTCAATTTTGGAAAGATGTAAAAGCGATCACAGCACCTTACTGGTATCCAACTAAACCAGGAGCAAGAGCATTTTCAGACGTGATTCGTGCATGGGGGATGCTCATTCTCCTGATATTATCAATCATCGCACTTGTAAGTGTGACTGGGTTCAATAGTTTTCTTAACCGTAATATAGCCAATATCATCATTCAAGAAAAAGATTATTCTAAATTTATTAACATTTTATCAGTTTATGCTGTTGGGCTTGTTTTGGTAACGCTTCTAGTGGGATTTTCTAAATTTCTGAGGAAACAAATCGCTCTTGATTGGTATCGATGGCTCAATAATCAGATTTTAGATAAATATTTGAGCAATCGCGCTTATTATAAAATTAATTTTCAAAGCGATATTGATAACCCAGACCAGCGCTTATCCCAAGAGATTGAACCTGTTACTAGTAATGCTCTCTCGTTTTCAACTACTTTTTTAGAAAAAGTACTAGAAATGACAGTTTTTTTAATAATTATCTGGTCAATTTCTCAACAGATTGCTGTAGTTCTGCTGGTTTATACAATTGTTGGTAATGTGATCGCTGCTTACTTGAGTCAAGAATTAAATAAAATTAATCAAGAGGAACTTGAATCTAAAGCCAACTATAATTATTCCTTGACTCATGTTCGGAATCATGCCGAATCAATAGCTTTTTTTAGGGGAGAAAAACAAGAGTCAGAAATAATTCAGCGCCGATTTAGTAATCTCCTCAAAAATACTGGACGCAAGATAAATTGGGAGAGAGGTAAAGACATTTTTAACAGAGGTTATCAAGCTGTTATTGAAATATTTCCATATGCAATACTCGGACCTTTATACCTGAAAGGTGAACTGGAATATGGACAACTTGTACAAGCTTCTTTTGCTAGTTATATGTTTGCCACTGCTGTGGGAGAATTAATAACTGAATTTGGGGCTTCCGGAAATTTTTCGAGTTACATTGAGCGCTTATCTGAGTTTTCAGATGCGTTAGAAGCTGTTACTAAAGAACCAGAAAATGTAAGTACAATTAAAACAATAGAAGAAAATCATCTTGCTTTTGAGGATGTCACCTTACAAACGCCTAACTATGAGCAGGTAATCGTTGAAGATTTATCTCTGTCTGTTCAACCAGGAGAAGGTTTATTAATTGTGGGGCCAAGTGGCCGAGGTAAAAGTTCTCTACTGAGAGCGATCGCTGGTTTGTGGAATGCGGGGACTGGTCGTCTGGTGCGACCTCCATTAGAAGAAGTTTTATTTTTGCCCCAACGTCCTTATATAATCTTAGGGACTTTGCGGGAACAGTTGCTTTATCCTAGTACAAATCGTCAAATGAGCGACTCTGAACTTAAAGAAGTTTTGCAACAAGTCAACCTGCAAAATCTGTTAAGTCGAGTAGAAGACTTTGATACTGAAGTTCCTTGGGAAAATATATTATCGCTAGGAGAACAACAACGCCTTGCTTTCGCGCGATTATTAGTTACTCATCCGAGGTTTACAATATTAGATGAAGCAACAAGTGCCTTGGATTTGAAAAATGAAGGGAATTTATATCAACAGTTACAAGAGACAAAAACAACATTTATCAGTGTTGGGCATAGAGAAAGTCTATTTGATTATCATCAATGGGTTTTGGAACTTTCACAAGAATCTAGTTGGCAACTTGTTACCGTACAGGATTATCGGCGCCAAAAAGCAAAACAAATTGTCACTAATTCTACTGAAAATATTCAAACTACCATAGCCGTAGATAATATTCCTAATAATCAATCACAACCTCAACCTGAAAACAAAGTAGAAACAGACATAACTGAAGGTTTTTCCCATAAAGAAATGCAGGCATTAACAGACTATTCACTTACTACCATTAGAAGCAGAGCAAGCCAAGGTAAGTCCATTCAAGGCAAAGATGGCTCTAGCTACCGCTATAACAAAGACCCCAAAGTTTTGAAATGGGTGAAAGTTTAGCGGTTAGTCATATTTTTTAGCTAAAATTTTTTAGCTAAAAAGGTGTTAAGTTTTTAATTAAGACGATTCAACGAATGTGCGGGAGGAATGCTTCCGCTAATCTCTCAATAATTAGGGCTATTACATTAAAAATTCTTCGTCGAAATGGTCATGCTTCCATGTCACAGTGGTAATTTTGCCTGTGGATGGCAATTTAACTGTCTTAACTGTCTTCTGATTAATTTCTTAAGAATTTTAACTTTTCTTGTACACATTTTTAATTACTGGTATACTTTTAATAGCTCAAAAAAACAGGACTCACGCAACTGGCACAGTAAATCAAGGTGAGGGTTGACAAAAGTCAAAAATAGAAAATTCTTGACGATTCACTATTGACAGACTCAACTATGAATTTACCATAAGTAGCTTTAGTCCTGAGAAATTTTACCAAAGGAAAATAGCAATGTCTACAAATACAGTTAAAGTATCAGATGTTCAAGTAGTGCCATTCTTCGCGCGCTTCTTGGAAGTGCAATCTACAGATAAAGACAAAGACAAAGATAAAGATAAAGATACTCCTACTCTCCCTCCTCCTCTTCCTTACACTATTAAGTATCCTTCCGATTTCGAGGATCGCTAAAGGAATTCCAACTAAAAAAATATTTCATCGCTATGTAAGCAGGAGTTTTTATGCACCTGTCGCGTGATATTGTTTTATTAATTACCCACAGTGGTGATTTTTTTACAATAGATAGAGTGGCACAAGCTTTGTCCAAAAAAGGGGTAAAACCGTTTCGGTTTGACACCGATAAGTTTCCCCTAGAAGTGCAATTAACAGCACACTTTGACAAATCTAAAAGCTATCACAGTTTAGAATATGGCAACTACTCTATCAGCACAGAACAGGTGCAAGCTGTTTGGATGCGGCGCATTTGGGAACCAGAACTGAGTAAAGAATTAGCTCCAGAGTTCAGAGAAGCCTGTGTTAGAGAATCACAAGCAACTTTAGAAGGTTTTTGGGACAGTCTCAAACAAGCTCGTTGGGTAGATGATTTAGAGCGGATAAATCATGCAAGTAGTAAGCTACGTCAACTGCGAATTGCGTCTGAGGTCGGTTTTATCATTCCCCAGACTATTGTTACCAACAAAGCGGATGCAGTACGAGAGTTTTTCCATCAAGTCAATGGCAAAATGGTAGCCAAGCTATTAACTGCTCTTTCCCGCAGCATGGAAGCTAACTCCGAGTTTTTTCTTTACACCAACATTGTTAAAGAGGAAGACTTACAAAATGCTGAGTCACTGCGCTATTGCCCAATGGTTTTTCAAGAGCAAATCCCTAAACAGCAAGAATTGCGGGTGGTATATGTGAATGGCAATGTCTTTGTAGGCGCACTTAATGCCTCGGAAAATGCAGCTATTGATTGGCGTAAACCTGGTGTTAATGTTGGTGCATGGGTTCATCATGAGCTTCCGTCGGAAGTAGTGCGTCGTCTCCAAGCTTTTATGAATAGATTTGGGCTTAAGTTAGGCTCGTTAGATTTCATCCTTACACCATCAGGAGAATATGTCTTTTTGGAAATTAATCCTGTAGGTGAGTGGGGAATGCTAGAGAAAGATTTGGAGTTGCCAATTTCAAGTGCAATTGCCGATGCTCTTGTACCAATTGGTAACTAAGTAAGCACAACTCAATTATGACAGTATTAATAGTTACTTTTAGCCAAGACAACGAAAGCATTCCTCTAGTAATGAAAGCAATTGAAGCTAGAGGAGAAAAAGCATTTCGTTTTGACACAGACAGATATCCCACCGAAGTGAAGCTAGATATCTACTACGGTAATACTGAGCGGGTAATTATTACTGATGACGAAAAGCTCGATTTGAGTCAGGTGTCCTCAGTTTGGTATCGGCGGATGCGCTACGGGCAAAAAATACCTGACTCAATGGATCAGCAATTTAGAGAAGCGTCCATAAATGAATGTCGTACCACAGTTAGGGGTATGATTGCTAGCCTGCAAGGATTCCACTTCGACAAAATGGCAAATGTGGATCGGGCTAACAATAAGCAACTACAGCTACAAGTCGCGCGCGAGATAGGTCTTATTACTCCGCGTACCTTAACTTCAAATAATCCAGAAGCAGTCAAACAATTTGCTTGTGAGTGTAAACAACAGGGTATAATTACAAAAATGCTTTCTTCCTTCGCCATCTATGATGAGCAGGGGCGAGAAAATGTTGTGTTCACCAATCCAGTCACAGATGAGGATCTAAAATATCTTGAAGGACTGCGTTTTTGTCCGATGACATTTCAGGAAAATATACCAAAGGCGTTAGAGTTGCGAACAACTATTGTGGGACACCACGTATTTACTGCCGCAGTAGACTCTCAAAGTTTGTCCGGTTCTACTTTCGACTGGCGCAAAGAGGGACTCGCCTTAGTTAAGGCTTGGAAACCTTATGAATTGCCTGAAGATGTTGAGAAAAAGCTGCTTAAACTCATGGCTTATTTTGGCTTAAACTATGGGGCTATTGATATTATAGTCACACCCGATAATCAGCACGTATTCCTTGAGGTTAACCCAGTTGGAGAGTTTTTCTGGATGGAGATATATCCACCACATTATCCGATTTCGCAGGCAATCGCAGAAATTTTAATGACTCAAAAATAGGGCAGGGGCAAACAATTTTTAGCGATATTTGATTTTGAAAATATGCAAACTCCAGTTGCGCGCGATCAAACCACAACAAATCCTTTTTCAGCTTTGACTAAATTTTGGGAAGATGTCAAAGTAGTAGCTCAACCTTACTGGTATCCAACAGAGGTAGAAGGCAGAGCATTTGCAGACGTGATTCGTTCATGGGGAATGCTGATTCTATTAGTATTATTAATAGTTGGAATTGTAGGTATAAATTCTGCGAATAGTTACTGGAATCGCTATGTACTCGATATCGTTATTGAAGAGAGAGACCTTGATAAGTATAATAGCACTTTGTTACTGTCCAGTCTGATTATTGTAGCGATAGTCCTCTTGGTAACTTCTTTAAGATATGTTAGAAAAAAAATAGTTATTGATTGGTATAAATGGCTAAATAATCATATTTTAAAAAAATATCTAAGCAATCAGGCTTATTATAGAATAAATTTTAAATCCGATATAAATAATCCAGATCAGCGCCTATCGCAAGAAATAGAGCCGATTATCAGCAATGCTTTGAATTTTTCTACTACTTTCATAGAAAAAGTTTTGGAAATGGGAAGTTCTCTGATAATTCTCTGGATAATTTCCTCACAAATTGCAATTTATTTGGTGATTTATACAATTATAGGTAATTTAATAGCTGTTTACTTAAATCAAAAACTAAATAAAATTAATCAAGAAGAACTTGAGTTTAAAGCCGACTTTGCTTATTGCCTAACTCATGTTCGCAACCATGCTGAATCAATCGCTTTTTTCCAGGGAGAAAACGAAGAATTCAATATAATTCAGCGCCGATTTAATAATGTGATAAAAAATGCTGAAACCAGGCTGAATTGGGAAAAAGGGCAAGATGCTTTTTACAGAGCATATCAATCTGCTATCACTGTATTTTCGATGTTCATTCTCACACCTTTATTTATTCAGGGTCAAATTGATTATGGGCAAATTAACCAAGTTAGCTTTGCTTGCTTTGTATTTTCTAGTTCTCTGGGAGAATTAATAGCTCAATTTGGGTATTTAGGGCGATTTTCTAGTTATGTACAGCGTTTAGCTGAGTTTTCAGATGCGTTAGAAATTGTTACTAGAAAACCAGAGAATCTAAGTACTATTAAAATCATAGAAGAAAAACATTTGGCTTTTGAGAATGTCACTTTACAAACACCAAACTATGAGCAGGTGATCGTTGAAGACTTGTCAGTGTCTGTTCAACCAGCAGAAGGGTTATTGATCGTTGGTGCTAGTGGTCGGGGTAAAAGTTCTCTGTTGAGAGGGATTGCTGGTTTGTGGAATGCGGGTACTGGTCGTTTGATCCGACCTCCTCTTGAAGAAGTCTTATTTTTACCCCAACGCCCTTACATAATTTTGGGTACTTTGCGCGAACAGTTACTTTATCCACATACAGACCGGAAAATAAGTGATCGCGAACTCGAAGAAGTTTTGCTGCAAGTTAACCTGCAAAACTTGCTAACGCGCGTGGATGGTTTTGACATAGAAGTTCCTTGGGAAAATATATTATCTTTGGGAGAACAACAACGTCTTGTTTTTGCACGACTATTAATTACTCACCCTAGCTTCACCATTTTAGATGAAGCTACGAGTGCTTTGGATTTAACTAATGAAGAGAATTTATACAAACAATTACAATCTACGAAAACAACCTTTATCAGTGTTGGACATAGGGAAAGTCTGTTGAATTATCATCAATGGGTTCTAGAACTTTCAGAAGATTCTAACTGGCAGCTTCTTTCTATGCAGGATTATCGAAAGCAAAAAGCAATAGTCATTACTCCACCTGAAAAAGCTAAAATTACAATAGATACCTGTCCTAAAAATCAACTCAAAGTTCAACCAAAGATATCAAAAAATATAGACACAATTACAGGACTTTCTCATCAGGAAATTAACATATTAACTGATTACTCTCTTACTACTATCAGAAGTAGGGCTAGTCATGGAAAGTCCATCACTACTAAAGATGGTGTTACCTATAGCTATAACAAAGACCCAAAGGTGTTGAAATGGGTAAGAGACTAACGACTACTCATACTTTTTCTCTTTCTCTGCCTCTACCGAAGTTTTAAGCGGCTTCTGCTGCTGTGAAACAATCAACAAAGGAGCATAAGCATCATGACTATATGGCAACAAACATGTATTCCTGGAATAATTGGTAGTCTAGAGACACTTGCACATACTGAGCTTGAGCGCAAGTTGATTGAAAAAAATGTACTTCGGGGCGCCCATAGTAACCGACACCACCCTTTGAATCTAACTTGATAGTTTTTTGACTTCCTTCAAAACCCCCACTGTCTGAAATTGTTGCTTTCTCAATTTCAATAATGTGCCCATCTATGTTAATACTTGCTCTATCGTCTTCAGCTTTTAGCTGCTTTAACTGTTGAGGTTCTAACGTTATACCGCGCGTAAGTGCTGAAAAAATCTCTCCTTCATCACCAAGAGCATCAACTGTGTTAAACTCGTTATCTACAGCGTGACCAATTTCTTCGAGTATAACTGAAGCAACCGCATCAATATTACTTCCATATTCTTTGAGATAATCCTCAGATAAATATATCGTATTGGTAACAAAATAGCGCAGTACAGGCGCCTTTAAAGATTTTTGATGATGACATCATGAGACCGCGCAGCTTTGACGCATATTGAAAACGCAAAGTAAAGATTTTGTTACATAAATTAAATTAAATATAATTTATTGCTTTAGTAATTATTTATTTACTAATTTTTGACAAACATTATTCTATTGGCAAAAAAATAGTCTTAGAGATAACATATAAGTTATGGTTAGAACTCACATTAGGTAGAAAAGCATGGGACGTTTAAATCCATTCTCTTTACAATTACAGATTACCCGGATGTTTGAGCAAGGGCAATCTTTTTTTGCGGCTACGAAAGTACATGACTGGTTAAAAGAACATGGACATGACCCGAACGACTATAATATTACCTTCAAACAAAAACCGGCGCCTCCTGGTTCCAAGTCTGTAATGGTAGTGGAAATTGAGTTTCAGCGTAAAGACGGTCAACCTGTAGACCCTTGGTTAGTCGAGCAAGCAAATTTACAAGCAGGATAGGCGCCGTCAAATACCTTTACTCAAACAGGGTCTGGATTCTCATAAGGGATGTATAATGCAGAGTCACAACGCATTTTACAAATTAGCTGCAAACCTAACTGCCGAGCCATAACTACAGCTTTATTATTTCCAAAATAACCATCCAACAC
This sequence comes from Calothrix sp. CBUCES-K 9914, assembly GCF_059640475.1. Classification (NCBI taxonomy): domain Bacteria; kingdom Bacillati; phylum Cyanobacteriota; class Cyanophyceae; order Nostocales; family Calotrichaceae; genus Calothrix; species Calothrix sp. CBUCES-K 9914. The sequence goes on along the minus strand of NZ_JBXXZH010000055.1, from coordinate 4,270 downwards.
CAAGTAAGTTAATGGTAAAAAATTACTAACTTTTTTGAGTAAACCTTGAACCATACTACGAATACGTAGAAAGTCAGAAGTTAAATTTACTTCTTTCTTATCCTTATTCTTACTCCCTTTTGGGCACCCACCTTTCTTTTTTGCAGTTTCTGCTTGAGGCTCATTTTTAGGTACTTCAGGCTTTTATTTTACTTTTTTTGGTTTCTCTACTTTTGGTTTTATAACCTGCTCTATACTAATAGGAAATGCTTTTCTTTGCTCTATGCTTACGAGGGATAAAGCAAAAAAAGATAATCCGAGTATAGGCTTTTCATACAACGATGAAAAAAATCTATCAATCCCGTAGCTTTTTTCTCCTGCTTTACTAATTACTACTTCATCTGCTGCTAATATATATGTTTCTTTACTGCGAAATATATGCTCTCGAAAAAATACCCGCTCGCAATGCTGCCCAAGGTAGAGAAGAAGCAAAAAAGCGTTGTATTGTTCGATAGCTACCCCCTTTACCACACCATCGTGATATCCCCAACATGGTTATTCTTCCGCTCATCGCCAATATTGCTGGTATGATTCGGCTCCATCGTCGCAAAGTTGTTCTTGTTGTATATCGTTGTAAGCATTCGAGTAGTGCTAATATATTTGGCATGGGCTTTCTGGTTGTGTTTGAGTTGTAGTCTGGTAAACATAACCCTACTACAGAAAGCCCTCTTTATTTTGGCGAAGGTATTGCTGAACAACTTGCATTAAATGATATTGAGATTTTGCCAATTAGAATGGCACACTTATTTAATTATGTTGCATTGCCATTACATCACCGCGACCCTTTTGATAGGTTGCTTATTGCACAAGTACTTACTGAAAAAGTATCAATTATTGGCGCCGAAGTTACGTTTGATTGCTACTCTATAGATAGAATTTGGTAGGTATTAAAAAGTTTATATAGCATTTTTTAACCAAGTAAGGTACAAACTAAATCAGTAAACCTCTTGTGGAACCTCTTGTGGAACGGGCATCCCTGCCCGTCCAGAAGTGTACTTCATTTGAATAGGAACCGCTATAAGTGATGGTGCGTCACAGCTAGTAGATTTTCGCTTCGTTGTTTAATTGTTTTAGCTGTGACGCACCCTACTCAAAACCTCGTTTCATATTCTACTAACGCGCGACTGTCTTCGGTCAGGTCGGTTGAACCCCGCAATAATACTTCATCATTGACTCTATATAATAAGTTGTATCTAAATGGTTCATCTACAAGGAAGACGCGCGATACTGATAACGAAATATTTTTATTCACATTAAATCCTGCTTCTCCCGCTAATCCTAACACCGAGGTGCTAGAATTGCTGCGACTTGTTTGACTATTTAACACTGTAGGAGCTAAACGTAGTTCGCTTAAACCTATTGTTTGACCTAGTGAACTTATTAACCCTTGCAACGGCGATAATACACTATTACTTGCTATCGATATTATTCCTAAACCTGAATCTTGCTGATTCAAGGCATTAACAAAAGTCCCTCCTATTAATGATACTATTTCCGCTTCGCTGCGTCTTGGGTCACTTGTTAATTCTAAATTGTCTGTAAGTTTACTCGCTGGTCCCGAAGCGCGCGCGTATACACGGACGCTGCGTAATGTACCTAAGCCTGTTATCGGAACATCACTTATTTCACTCGGTGATGATGCTGTTGGTAGTCGAGTTGCTCCTGATTCTGGTACTATTGCTAATAACCTTACATTCAGTGTTGGGTCTAAACCTTGACTTGGTGTAAATTTTGCCGTTTGCTCATACTCTCTCTCTAATACAAATTCTGTCGTAAATAAGTTTATTCTCCCCCCCGTTAATTTTATCACCCCTTCAGGTAATGGCTTCTCTAAACTACCATTTATCTTTAAGGCGCCTTCCGCATTAAAACTTAATAACTGTTGTTGACTAGTAAACCCCGATAAAAGTTGATTATTGAAACCTGCTAGTAACGGTTGACTCGTAACGCGCACGTTTTTGTCTAATATTAATGTTAAATCTGAAAACCCAATCGGTGGACGTGGTGTAGTATTAGTTTGAGTGGTTTGATTTACTTCTGTTGGTTGATTGATTGGATTTAATTGGTTCAGCCTAGTTTGAGCTACTTCAATATTTGAGCTATCTAAAGATTTTTGCTGTATTATTTGAAATCGTTGTTGCGTTTGTTGCGTTTGCTGTGTTTGCGAGTTTTGACTTGGTAATAACACTTCACCTGAAGCTAATGTAATTGTCCCACCTATTACTGGTTTCACTGCACTACCCGTAATCCTCGCATCTCCGCTAACTCCCCCCTCATACAACCCTTTTAATTTCACATTCAAGTCATTCAACGATACAACAAGAGGATTATTTACCGTTTGCTGTTCAAATATTGGTAAACTTCCTACCGCTGCAACTCTCCCCTTATTATATACACCTTCTAAATTCTCTACATTCACTACGTTACGGTCAAATTGCGCGGCGCCTGTTACATTAGTTAAAGGTTTTGTCAACACTTGTGCTGTTATTGTCGCATTATTAACATTGGCTGTTCCGGTAATAGTCGGTTGTCTTAATGTTCCTCCTATCGTCACATCCACATTTCCAGAACCATTAACCCAACTTACTTGGTCGGTCAACACATTCAACAGCGATAACCCATCATCTTTCACATTCGCTGTAATATTTATTTGATTACTATCTGGCTTGGCACCAAATGGTAATGCAGCAGGTATACTACCTATAATATTAAGCGGTTGTGCATCTGTAGCAGATACAGTACTACCAAAATTCAAACGCGCGTTATTTAAATTAAAACTCAACCGTGCGTCTTTAATCGGTTTTTCATTCAATGTCGCATTTGCTAATGACGCATCCCCTATCGCACTAGGGTTAGTTAGACTTCCACTCAACGTTGTTAAAGCATTTATCTCACCTGTCGCTTTAACTGGTAATTTCACAAATCTATCTATTATAGATATAGGTAAGCTAGATATCTGTAACTGTCCACCTAAATCTTTTTGACCCAACTGTCCAGTAAATGCTAAAACTCCACCCTCGAAACCAACTCGTAAAGGTTGCAAGTTTAATACACCATCTTTAAAACCACCATTCGCTGTCACTTCTCCAATATTGTAATTTCCCCATTCCACATCTGAACCGTTTACATTAAAGTTCGCATTCAACCCCGACTGCAACGAACCTGTCACATCCAGCTTTGCACTAATTAAACCTTGTAATTTTGAAAGTGCTGGTATACCCATTGCTTCTTGCTGCTCAAGCTGTGTTTGTTGAGCATCTATCTTTTCTGTAATCTTACTAAATTCATCTAACTGTCTTAACAAACTCACATTCTGCGATATCGATAAAGATGGAGTTCCTAATACATTTGCACCTACTAACTGTGGTGACTGTATACCTGTTGATAAATCTTGAATCTCGAAAATACTAAACGCTTGTAAAAGCTTTTCAATTCTAGCTTGATTTATACCCGCTGTAACTTGAACTTGACGATTTCCCCGTGTTTCTACACTACCACTTAATGCCAAAGTACTACTATCATCTATTTGAAATTGTCCATTACTTAAACTCGCAGTTCCATTAATAAAGCTGAAGTTTCCTTGGAATCTCTTCCCTGCTATTCTACCAATTCTCGGTTTCTCTATTGCAACGGCGCCGCTTTCAACATTTCTCGTTTTGATATTCGCTACAACGTTACCTGATATATCTCCAGCTAACGGTTGGATATTTGGGTTATTTGCTGGGACAAGACTTCTTAAAACAGCTACAGGGAATTTTTCTGCTCTAGCTGTTAATATATCTCCAGTAGTCTGACCACTCGCAGTACTATTCCCACGTTGAATTGAAAATGATGTGGGAAAATTATTGGCGCCAAGGTTCAGTGCTATTCTATCTTGTTTGTTACCCGTTAAATCTAAACTGGCGCCTGTTCCTCCCAAATAACTCACATATCCCGTTAAAACTGGGTCGAACGCTAAATTATTGACTGCAAATTTTCGTAACTCTATATTTCCATTCGCAACAGGTGTTTTCAGATTACCTGTAACAGCACCTGTAAAGTCAAGCCTACCAGCAACCGCTAAATTCGGAATTGTAATCGGCGCCCTTTGTAAGTTAAAGTTACGTGCAGCCACATTCAAATTTATATCCGTAATTTGCGGTGTCGCAGTTTGAGTATTCACTGCTATCACTCCATTTGCACTCAACCCTGGAGTCGTCGCGCGTTCCAGTATAACCTGTTGACCGTTCCA